>NZ_JBNCAR010000038.1:0-24125 GCF_051280715.1 Thauera sp. AutoDN2
GTGCCTTCATGCTGAACAGATCATCTGACCGCCACAGCGGTCACAAGTCCATTTGCGCCCCCTTCGGTGGGCGTAACCGAAAAGTTCACGAGCTCTGAGGAGAAGCTGCATGAACAAGCAAGACAGGAAAGTGCTGGCCTGCGTGGACCAGTCCCACTTCGCTGACACCGTCGCCGACTACGCAGCCTGGGCCGCGCGCCGCCTGGATGCGCCGCTCGAGCTGCTGCACGTGATCGACCGCCACCTCGAACGAGGATCGGGCGACGACCACAGCGGCGCGATCGGCATCAACGCCCAGGAGCACCTGCTGAGCACCCTCAGCGACAAGGACGCCACCGTCGCCCGCGCCAAGCGCGAACAGGGCCGCCTCTTCCTCAACCGTCTGCGCGAGCGCGCGCTGGCCGCAGGCGCGCCCGCGGCCGACATGCGCCAGCGCCACGGCGCCCTCGACGACACCCTGGCCGAGCAGGAAGACAACGTGCGTCTCTTCGTCTTCGGCCG
This sequence comes from Thauera sp. AutoDN2, assembly GCF_051280715.1. NCBI lineage: Bacteria > Pseudomonadati > Pseudomonadota > Betaproteobacteria > Rhodocyclales > Zoogloeaceae > Thauera > Thauera sp. AutoDN2. The sequence goes on from NZ_JBNCAR010000038.1 coordinate 502, forward strand.
CCGCGGCGCCTCGGCCGAGACCCCGCAGCCGGGCGCCTCGAACATGCTCGGCCGCAACGTCGAGCGCGTGGTGCGCGCGGTGCACAAGCCCATCCTCGCCGTCACCGAAGGCTTCAAGGCGCCCGAGCGCGTGATGCTCGCCTTCGATGGCACCGCGGTGACGCGCAAGGGCGTGGACATGATCGCCAACAGCCCGCTGTTCAAGGGCCTGCCCATCCACATCGTGATGGCAGGCAAGGAGAGTGCGGACGCACCCAGGCAGATCGCCTGGGCCAAGGACACGCTCACCGTGGCCGGTTTCGAGGTGGTGGCCGACATCCTCCCCGGCGACCCCGAGACGGTGATCGTCCGCGAGGTCAAGGCGCGCAACATCGACATGCTGTTGATGGGCGCCTACGCCCACTCACCGCTGCGCGCGCTGATCTTCGGCAGCAAGACCACCGACCTACTGCGCGCTGCGACGGTTCCGACACTGCTGCTGCGCTGAGACTAGCCCTTGCCGCCCTCGCGCAGCCGCTTGGCGGCGAGGCGCAGCACATCCAGATGCTCGCCGTAGTTCGAGCAGCCCTTGCACATCGCCGTGTGTACCTTCAGCGACAACCGCTCGCGCAGGCTGAGCGTGCGCTCGTAGCGCTCGGACATGAGCCGGGTCGCATCCTTGCAGTTCATCATCTTCATCGGGCCTCTCCCAGGAACCAGCGATTCTCCAGACACTCGCGCAGCCCGAGCCGCGCGCGGTGCAGGATGACGAAGCAGTTGTTGCTGGTGATGCTCAGCGCCGCGCAGATCTCGGCGGTGTCGAGCTCCAGCAGCTCGCGCATCGTGTAGACGCGGGCGATGTGCTCGGGCAGGTTGTTCATGCAGATGTCGAACACCGTCCAGAAGGCGTCCTGCTCGAAGGAGGCCTCCGGATCCGACCAGGTCGCGGGGCGATCCTCGGGGTTCCAGTGCCCTCCCCGCTTGAACAGCACGTCGAATTCGTCCAGCCCGGCATCCAGATCCGAGGATCCGAACAGATCCGAACGGCAGATCTCGCGTGACGACGCACGAATGTGATCGACGATCTTGTTGCGCAGGATCGCGAACATCCAGGTCTTGAACGCCGACCGCCCAGCGAAGCTTTTGGCGCTCGTCATCGCCGCCATCAGCGCCTCCTGCACCATGTCCTCCGCGGCGCCGCTGTCGCGCAGCTGCATGCGCGCAAAGCGCAGCATGTCGCGCCGGATCGCGGTGATCGAGGCGTCGTCCCAAAGTGGGCTTGTGGCCTGTGCGCTGGCCTCGCTCATTCTTCGCTCCTATCGGGTGCTACCTGATCATCGCGCCTCGTCGCAGGTTCGGGCACTACACACGCCTCGTCCCGCGACACGAATCGGAACTCCGCAAACCCGGCACGTGCGCGCTCACAAGTGTTGTCCGTATGGGATGCCAGCGCAATCCAGCTGAGCTGCGCCGGCACATCATCGAAGGCTGCCAGGCGCTGGGCCTGTCTTCGGCACTCAAGTACGAGCGCCCCTACGGCGACACCCGCGACGTGCGCGAGCTGCGCGAGGGGGCATCGCTACCCATGCTCTTTGCGCGCCTCGAGCACTGCGCACGACCCGCCGCAGAGCGGCTCGCCCTGCTGCGCTGGACACTCTTCCAGGTGCTGATCGCCAACACCGATGCGCACGCGAAGAACCTCTCCTTCTATCTGGGGCGCGAAGGGCTCTCGCTCGCCCCGGCCTACGACCTCGTCTGCGGACTCGCCTTCGCTGGCGAGCAACTCCTCGACACCTACGCCACGGCCATCGGCGACGCGTTTCACGCGCAAGCGCTGTCACCGTACGAGTGGGCCAACTTCGCGCACGCCTGCGCGCTGCCCTTCCGCCAGGTGAGCACCGAGCTTGCGCGCATGGCCCAGCGCGTGCGCGACGGTCTGCCAAAGGCCTGCGAGGATGCGCGGGCCGCCGGGGTGGCGCCCGAACTCATCGAGCGCTTGCACACCTTGGTCGCCACCGAGTGCGAGCGTCAGGCCAGCATGGCACCCGATGTGGCGAAGGTCGATCCACCAATTTTCTGAGGCGCAACGCACCACAACGTGAGCGGCATCAGAGCGCCTTGCCGACCATCAAACCGGAGATTTCGTCCTCACTGCAAACCTGATTGGTGTCGGGCCAGCGGCATACCCTACCGCGTACGCGTCTCAAGCCGGCGAGTGCGTTTTCAACCAGTCCTTCAGCGCGGCATCCATGCGCGTCTGCCAGCCCTCTCCTGTCGCGCGAAACTGCTCCACCACGTCGCGCGACAAACGGATCGTGATGCGTTCCTTGGTGACGGCAGCCGGCGGCCTGCCGCGGCGGATCGTCGGCCTGGCCGCCTCCCACTCCGCGTCCGTGTAGGGGATCGCATCCGGATCCGACAGCGCAGCCGCCGTGATGACGGCATCTTCTTCGGCGCTCGGGTGCAGGGTTCCCGTCTTAAGCTTCGGCATAACGTTTGATCTCTCGCTGGTTGGCCTTTCGAAGGCTGATCACCCGCCGGCCTTCCGAACGATCCACGAAGACGACGTAATACAGACGCAAACCGATGTATCCGATCCCCGCCATGCGTGGTTCGCCGTACTGACGCCGGGTGTCAGGCCAGATCACCGCCGAGTCCCACTCGAGTGCAGCGGCCATTGCGAGCGAAACACCGTGCTTTTCAACGTTGGCACCGTCTTTTGCCAAGTCATAGGTGACTCTGATCCAATTAAATGTATGCACAATAAAGACTCTGGTCAATATTTTTGTACATGCGTTTTTCCCTCTCGGTATCCCGATGTCGCTGCGGCCAGTCCGCGAACTCTCCCTCGCCTCGCGAGAGGCGGGATTGTTGCACTGGAGAAAGCGCACATATACCGTTTTTGCATATTCCGAAGTGATTTTTTTTGAGCAGCACCCGGATCAGACCCTACCCGTGCTCCATGCGCCTGTGCATGCGCCCTGCAAAGCCAGAATCCCTCACGCCGCCGCGCCCGCTACAATCCCCGCGTCCCAACCCGAATGCATGCGCCCCCTGTGACCTCGTCATCCGCCTCGCCCCAGCCCGCCGACAGCGCCACCCCCGCCGCCCTCGACACCTTCATCGCCCGCTGGCAGCACGCCGGCGGCAGCGAGCGCGCCAACTACCAGCTCTTCCTCACCGAGCTGTGCGAACTGCTCGGCCTGCCGCGCCCCGACCCTGCTGGCGACGACACGCGCGACAACGCCTACGTGTTCGAGCGCCGGGTGGTGATGCGCCAGCCCAACGGCAGCACCAACAACGGCTTCATCGACCTCTACCGCCGCGGCGCCTTCGTGCTCGAGGCCAAGCAGACCGGCCGCACGCTCGACACCTCGGGCTGGGACAAGGCCATGCTGCGTGCCCACAACCAGGCCGACCAGTACGCCCGCGCCCTGCCCGCCGACGAAGGCCGGCCGCCCTTCATCCTCGTCACCGACGTCGGCCGCGACATCGAGCTGTACGCCGAATTCAGCCGCTCGGGCGCCACCTACACGCCCTACCCCGACCCGCGCAGCCACCGCATCCGCCTCGAAGACCTGCGCCGCGACGACATCCTCCAGCGCCTGCGCGACGTCTGGCTCGACCCGCTCAGCCTCGACCCCGCCCGCCGCTCCGCCCGCGTCACGCGCGAGATCGCCGACCGCCTCGCCTCGCTCGCCAAGTCGCTCGAGGCCGCCGGCCACCCGCCGCAGCAGGTCGCCGGCTTCCTCATGCGCGCGCTGTTCACCATGTTTGCCGAAGACGTCGGCCTGCTGCCGCCGCGCGCCTTCACCGAGCTGCTCGAAAGCCTCAAGGGCGAGCCGCACGCCTTCGCGCCCATGCTCGAGCACCTGTGGCAGAACATGAACAGCGGCGGCTTTTCGCCCATCCTGCGCAACAAGGTGCTGCGCTTCAACGGCGGCCTGTTCGCCGAGGCCAGCGCCATCCCGCTCGACCGCGACCAGCTCGAGTTGCTGCTGAAAGCGTCGGAGGCCGACTGGCGCTATGTCGAACCCGCCATCTTCGGCACCCTGCTCGAACGCGCGCTCGACCCCCGCGAGCGGCACAAGCTCGGCGCCCACTACACCCCGCGCGCCTACGTGGAGCGCCTGGTGCTGCCCACCGTCATCGAACCGCTGCGCGCCGAATGGCGCGAAGTGCAGGCCGCCGCGCTCACCTACGAACAGCAGGGCAAGCACAAGGAAGCGGTCGCCGAAATCCGCACTTTTCACCGCCACCTGTGCGCGGTGCGCGTGCTCGACCCCGCCTGCGGCAGCGGCAATTTCCTGTACGTGACGCTGGAACACCTCAAGCGCCTCGAAGGCGAAGTGCTCAACCTGCTGCACGACCTCGGCGAATCGCAGGGCCTGCTCGAACTCGAAGGCGTCACCGTCGACCCGCACCAGTTCCTCGGTCTCGAGATCAACCCGCGCGCCGCCCGCATCGCCGAGATGGTGCTGTGGATCGGCTACCTGCAATGGCACTTCCGCACCCACGGCTCGGTGAACCCGCCCGAGCCGGTGCTGCGCGACTTCCGCAACATCGAGCACCGCGACGCGCTGATCGACTACGAGCGTGAAGAGCCCGTCACCGATGAAGCCGGTCGCCCGGTCACGCGCTGGGACGGCGTCACCTACAGGAAGAGCCCGATCACCGGCGAGGACATCCCGGACGAGACCGCGCAGGTTGTGCAGATGCGCTACGTGAATCCGCGCAAGGCCGAATGGCCGCAGGCGGATTACATCGTGGGGAATCCGCCGTTCATCGGCGCAAAGCTCATGCGCCAAGAGCTTGGTGACGGATATGTTGATGCGCTGCAGGCAGCGTGGCCCGACGTGCCACAAGCGAGCGATTTCGTCTTACGTTGGTGGCACAAAGCGGCTGGGCTCGTGGCATCTGACAGCGCGACATCATTCGGCTTCATCGCATCAAACTCCATCCGTCAGACCTACAACCGCCGCGTGATCGCACCCTTCATTGATTCAGAGAAAGCGCCTCTTTCTCTGGTCTTCGTGATACCAGATCATCCCTGGGTCGATACCAAGGACGGAGCTGCGGTCCGGATTTCGATGACAGCAGCGCGACGTGGCACTTGCGAGGCGGATGTTTTCGTCGTCACCAAAGAACACGACAAAGGGGAGTCACCTGACGAGGATCTTGTCGACGAGGCGACGATTAGTCGTGGGAAGGTACATGCTGACTTACGCATTGGAGCCGATCTGACAAAGGCTGTTGCCTTGATGAGCAACCAGCTTCTATGCGCGGTGGGCTTCAAGACCATTGGAGCGGCATTTCAGATCACACATATCGAAGCAAAGGAACTCGGCCTCGGGGAAACACCTGAGCTTGAACGCCATATCCGGCCGTACATTAACGGCCGAGACCTCGCGGGAGAACGACGTGGCCTTTACGTGCTGGACTTCTTCGGCGTGTCTCTCGAAGCGCTCCGGGAAGGCTTCCCAAGGGTTTATCAGTACCTCTTGACGCGCGCGAAACCAGAGCGAGACCAGAACAGAAACCGAATCTTTCGCGACAACTGGTGGGTTATCGGCCATCCACGCCCTGTGTTTAGACGCTTCACGGATGGGCTGCAGAGCTATCTCGCAACCATCGAAACGTCAAAACATCGCTTCTTCACTGCTCTGCCCGCGGTGGACGCACCAGATAGCACGTTAGTTACTCTAGGGCTCGAAGACCAACTGCATCTCGGAATCCTCTCAAGTCGTTTACATGCCTCATGGGCGCTTGCTGCTGGTGGAACCCTCGAAGACCGCCCCCGCTACAACAAGTCCGTCTGCTTCGAAACCTTCCCCTTCCCCGACCCCACTCCCACCCAAGCCGCCCGCATCCGCGACCTCGCCGAACAGCTCGACGCCCACCGCAAGCGTCAGCAAGCCCTGCACTCCGAGCTGACCCTCACCGGCATGTACAACGTGCTCGAAAAGCTGCGCGCCGGCGACACGCTCACACCCAAGGAACGCACGATCCACGAGCAGGGCCTGGTGTCGGTGCTGCGCGAACTGCACGACGCGCTCGACACCGCGGTGTTCGAGGCCTACGGCTGGAGCGACCTCGCCGCCCAGCTCGTCGGCAAGCCCGGCGCCACCACCCCGCTGCCCGACAAGCCCGAGGCCCAGGCCGCCGCCGAGGAAGAACTGCTGCGCCGCCTGGTCGAACTCAACGCCGCCCGCGCTGCCGAAGAAGCGCGCGGCCTCGTACGCTGGCTGCGCCCCGACTACCAGAACCCCGGCGCCACCTCAGCCACGGCCACCGCTGCCGCCCCCTCCCAGGTCGAAGCCGACCTCGGCCCCACCGAAGAGGCCGAAACCCCCGCCACGCCCGCGACCAGCGGCAAGGCCGCGTGGCCCAGGAACATGCGCGAACAGGTCGCCGCCGTGCGCAGCGCGCTGGCCCACCAACCGCTCCCCGCCGAGGCCATCGCCGCCCGCTTCAAGCGCACGCCCCGCGCCGGCGTGCAGGCCGTGCTCGAAGCGCTGGAGGAGCTGGGCATGGTCGCGCTCGAGGACGGCGCGTATCGGTTGCAGGGGTGACTGCATGAGCCGTCTTGTCCGGGAATCTGACAGCACCTATGCTGTCAACGTCGTGCCAGTCGTCATCGACACGAATGTCTTCGTCGCGGCTTTGCGCTCAGCGGGAGGTGCGTCGCGACAGGTGCTGCGCCGCGCGTTGTCAGGAAATTTCCAGGCATTGTTCGGGAACGCACTCTGGCTGGAATACAACGATCTGCTCGGTCGGCCGGTGTGGGGCGATGCAACGAGCCTGGCTGAGCGAGAACAGGTACTGGCGGCGCTTGCACACCGAGGGCGACGGGTTTCGGTCTATTTTGGCTGGCGCCCGAATCTTCCTGACGAGGGCGACAACCATCTTTTCGAACTGGCGCTTGCCGGTAATGCAGCTGCAATCATCACCCATAACGTCCGGGATGTCGGGCGGGGCGAGCTGAAGCTCGGCGCCCTGCGCGTGATGACGCCCGCTGAAGCATTGAAGGAGTGGCCATGAGCACTTTGACGATTCGATTGCCCGACGACACCGCCGCCAGGCTAAAGGCCCTGGCACACAGCCGCGGGCAGAGCATGAACAAGCTGATCGAGGAACTCAGCGCGCAGGCGCTTGCCGCGTGGGATACGGAGAATCACTTTCGTGCCCTTGCGGCCACGGGCGACGTTCGAGCCGCGCTCGCGGTTCTGGACCGGCTCGATGCTGCGGATCGCGATTAGAGGCGGGAGCACGGAGAAACGCGGAAATACACCGATTACGAAAAACCATCGATCACCCGGAAGGCGATCGGGTGAGAGGGGGTGTTGAAATGTGGTCTTTGCTGATAACGATATTCGTTGCGGGTGTCGTCGCCCCGATCGCCGGAATCATGGTGCTCTCGTTTTTCGGAAAGCTCGGATGGCCCTTATTGGGCGTGATTGCCGCTGTATGCGTGGGCTTGGGCATCATCAACGATCGAATCAAGAAACTGTGACCTCGCGTGAAACTGGGGACGTACCCCAGTTGAGAACCGAGTCGATCAGCTTTCGCAGGGCAAGTCGGGAAGAACGCGAGGTATACGATGAGTGGCTCGAAAACGAATGCGATGAAGCGTAAGGCCGTACTGGAGGCGGTACGCGCCATACCGCCGGCGCAGGATTTTGTGTGGGACGGTTCGGATGAGGATGACCGCCCCGCGACCGCTGCCGAGTTGGCCGCAGGCATCGAGGCGACCCGGCGCAAACGGGGATGCCCAGCCGGTTCAGGCACCAAGGAACAGGTCGCGATCCGCATCGATCACGACATCCTCGAGGCCTTCCGTGCGGGTGGGCCGGGATGGCAGACGCGAATGAATGACGCGCTGCGCGAATGGGTCAAGACACGCCTTTAGTCTTTATCTTCCGACGAAAAACTGGGACATCCCCAGTTGCGCCCCTGCACGCCTGCGGGCACATCGGGCGGCTACCAGAAACGGACGGAAGCCGTAGGCTGGCCGCGCAAAAAGCCGGGCCTGGACTCGAAGGACCTCACAAAGCTGTATAAAATATCAGTCCACCTCAGGAAGACTGAAGATGACTCACGATCAGATGACCCTGTTCGCGGCCCCGGCCGCGCACGCCGAGTCGCCGCTCGCGCGTCGCAAGCCCGCCCGCAGACCGGCCCGCGCACGCGTGTCCGCCACGGACGAAGGCGCCATGCTGCTGGCTTTGCCCTTGCCGCCCCCCATGATCGAGCCGATCGGCGCAGACGCGGACAGGGCTGCCGCAGCGGACTGTTTCGCCCCTCCGCCCCTGAAAATTCCCGTTTGCCCGCCCTCAACGCCCCCTCTCGAAGCCACCTCACCCATGCCCGAAGCCACCTCACCCATGCCCGAAGCCACCTCACCCATGCCCGAAGCCACCAACTCCCAGCCCCCCACGGACTCCCAGCCCCCAACTCCCGCCATCGACGACACCCCCGCCACCCGCACCGACCGCCTGTGGCAGCTGGACGGTTGGACGGCGCGCGTAATCAAGAACCAGGACGACGACGGTTGGGCGGTGGAAATGCTCAAGGATGGCGAGGCCGAGCCCGCGCTGGTCGGGCCGTGGACCATGGGCCGCGACAAGAAGAACCCCAAACCGCTCGACCAGGCTGCCTTCAACACCTTGGTCAAGACCGCGACCGAGGTGCTGCAGCGCCACGCGCAGCAGGCACACGCGATGCTGCACAAGTCGCTCACCGTGTTCGCGCTGGATACGCAGTGGGAGGTCCGCCTCGACATCACGCCCGACGAATACGAGCCCTTTGCAATGCTGAGTGCACTTGACGAGGCCGGCGAAGAGGTCGCGCAAGTGCGCGTGGCGCCCGACTTCCGCCTCAACACCGCGAGCGCGACGGCCTGGATCGTCAGCGGCTTCGCGCGACCCGGGGGCAAGGCAGCGTTCGATTATTGAGGCAGGCGGACCCGAGTCGCCGCGCAGGCAGGACAACCGCACGCCCATCTTCGGCCCGTGCATCACGGCCGCAACACGCGTGGCCGCTCGGTCACGGCCAGCGCTTGGCCTTAGAATGGTGGCTCGCATCCAGCCCAGTCCAAGCATGTCGCCCAACGCCGAACCCAGCACCGCCACCCTGCTCGTTGTCGACGACGACCTGGTCACCCAGGCCCGGCTCGATGCCTACTTCTCGCAGGAAGGCTATCGGGTGCTGCTGGCCGGCGATGGCGAGGCGTTCTGGCGCGCATTCGAGCGCAGCGGCGCCGACCTTGTGCTGCTCGATATCAACCTGCCCGGGCAGGACGGTCTTTCGCTGGCGCGCGAGTTGCGGGCCCGGGCGCCGGGCATCGGCATCATCCTGCTCACCAGCCGCAGCGACGACATCGACAAGATCGTAGGCCTGGAGGTGGGCGCGGACGACTACGTCACCAAGCCGTTCAACCCGCGCGAGTTGCTGGCGCGGGTCAAGAGCCTGCTGCGCCGCACGACCGGTGCGCGCCAGACCGACGCCGGCGAAGTCTTCCATTTCGCCGGCTGGGCCCTGGACCTGCCGCGCCGCCGCCTGAGCGACCCGCACGGCGCCGACGTGGCCCTGACGCGCGGCGAGTTCGAACTGCTGGCACTGCTGGTGCGCAACCCGGGTGAGGTCCTCAACCGCGACCGCCTGTCACGCGCCGTCAGCGGCCACGACTGGTCGCCGCAGGACCGCACGGTGGACGTACTGGTGCGCCGCCTGCGCGCCAAGCTCGACGCCGACGAGCGCACGGAGTCGCTGATCACCACCGTGCGCAGCGAAGGCTACCGGCTGGCGGTCGACACCGAGTCTGCGCGCAGCGGCGCGTCCGCCCCGGATTCAGGGCGCGACTGAGCCGGCGCGCCACGCATCCAGCGACCCAAGCGTCCGCGCGTACGCATCGGCCAACGCCCTCGCGCGCGCGTCCAGCTCGCCTGCCACGGCAATCATGGCGATCTCCTGCTCTAGCTGCGCGGCCACCTCGCCCAGGCGCCTGAGCCCGACGTTGGAGGCCGCGCCCCGCAGCTTGTGCGCCAGCAGCCTGCACTGCTCCGCATCACCGGCCACAGCTGCGCCGCGCAGCGCCTGCACGAGCCCATCCCCCTGGCTGCGGAACACCGCGAGGATGCGGTCGAGCACCTCAGGTCCAAGCGCTGCCGCCTCGCCGCGCAGGAAGTCGACATCGACCCACGGGGTGATACCGCCCGCCTCCTCGCCCGCCTCCCCGTCCGCCTCCTTGCCCGCGCCCGGCCGTTGAGCCCCTTGCGCGGCACCGTCATGCACCTCGGCTGCCCTGCCCTCGATCGCCCCCCCAATCAACCCCGCCAGCACGGCGCACAGGCGCTCGCACGTGAAGGGCTTGGACAGGAAAGCGCCAAATCCGGCCGCGAGCAGACCATCCACCTCGGCCCGGGGCAGATGCGCGGACATCAGTACCGCCGGCGTCTGCGCATGCTCGGGCAGCGCGCGCAGGCGGGCCAGCATCTCACGACCGTCGCCATCGGGCAGGTTCATGTCGATGAGCGCCGCATCAAACGCCTGCCCGGCCAGTGCCCGCAGCGCCGACTGGATGTCCGGCGCGCAGACCGGCCGCTGCCCCAGCCCCTGCAGGAAGCGCTCCACCACCATGCGGTTGACCTCGTCATCCTCCACCACCAGCACCCAGTGCCCGGGGGCGAGCGCAGCCGCCACCGCAGCGACCTCGGCGGCCCTGGTGGCCGAGGCCTGGGGCGCCACTGCGGCCACCCCGACCGGCGACGCGAGCGGCAACGCAAAGCGCACCGTCGTCCCCTGCCCCGGCGCGCTCACCAGCGTGATCTCGCCGCCCATCGCCCGCACCAGACGCCGGCACACCGCCAACCCCAGCCCGGTGCCCGCGTGGTGGCGGCCGTGGTCGCGCACCTGTACGAAGGGCTCGAACACTTCCGCCTGCCGTGCAGGGTCGATACCGATACCGTGATCCTCGACCTCGAAGCGCACGCGCCCGGCCTCCGTGCCGGAACGGACGCGGACGGTCACCGCCCCCTCGTCGCTGAACTTGATCGCATTCCCCACCAGGTTGAGCAGGATCTGGCTCAGCTTGCGCCGATCGCCCAGCACCTGCTCCGGCAGCGCCGGGTCGATGTCTGCCACCAGCGCCAGCCCGCGCGCCGATGCGCGCGTGCCCTGCACCGCGAACACATCATTGACCGCATCGCGCAGGCTGAAGGCGAGCGTATCCAGATGCACGCCGCCGGCCTCGATGCGGGCGAAGTCGAGCATGTCTTCGAGCAGCTCGAGCAGCAGCGTGGCCGCGGCGCGCATCTGCGCCAGATACTGCGCGCGCTCGGCGGGCGCGGGCGCGCCCTCGAGCAGCTCGATCAGGCCGAGGATGCCCGCCATCGGCGTGCGCAGCTCGTGGCTCACCGTGCCCAGGAAGGCGGTCTTGGCGTGGTCGGCCTTCTCGGCGGCGACGCGCGCGCTGGCGTGCTCGGCCATCTCGTGGGCGAGCGCGCTGTTGGCCTCGCGCAGCTCGGCGGTGCGGGCCAGCACCTGGTCCTCGAGTTCCTGCTGGTGCTGGCGCAGCGCCGCTGCGAGGCGGTCGCGCTCGATGGCGTCGTTGCGGAAGCGCTCGAGCGCCCGCGACAGCGAGGCCAGCGCATCGTCGCCGGCCGTGTCGATGTTCACGTCGCGCTGCCCGGCCGCCAGCGCCAGAGTGGCACGCTCGAGCGCGAGCAGCCGGCCCAATGTGTGCCGGCGCAGCACCTGCACGCCCACACCGGCCGTGACCAACAACAGCACCGCCGCGATGATGCCGAAGGCGATCAGCCCCGAGGTGGCACTGGCCTCGGCTGCCGTGCCCGCCGCCGCGAGGATGCGGCCGCCGCGGTGAATCAGCTCGCCCGCGAGCGCATCGAGCGCAGTGGTGAGGATGCCCACCTCGTTCTGCAAGCCCTCGCTGCGCGCACGCAGGTCGATCTCGCGGCTGCGCAGCGCAAATGCACCCTCGTTGGCCAGCGCAGCGGCGAGCACGCCGTGAAGGCGCTCGCCCTGCGCGCGCACCACCGGGTCGGGGATGTCGCGCAGGCGGCGCTCGAGCACGACCAGCTCGCGGTCGAACTCGGCACGCGCGGCGGCGAGGCGCTCGGGCGAGTCGACCTCGTCGAGCCGCTCGCTCAGGAAGGCGAGCGCATGCACGGTGAGCGCGAGCTCGTGCATGCGCTCGAGCGTGTCGAGATCGAGGTCGAGCAGGCGGTCACGCGCCGCGGCGCGGTCCTGCGGTGCGAGGGCGCCGGCAGCGTCGTGGGCCTCGGACTGGAACAGGCCGGTGAGCGTCGTCACCAGCAGCGCAGTGGCGTTCTCCGTATGCATGCGCGCGAGCTCGTCGAGCGCGTCGATGGCCTCGCGCAGGTTGCCGGCTACGCGCTCGCGCGCCGAGCGCAGCGCGAGCCGTGCGCCGATGGTGTCACCCATCGCATCGAGCCGCACCGAGAGGGCCTCGCCGGTGGCCTGCAGGCGCGCGCGCAGTTCGGGCTCGACATGGGGCGACTCGAGCGCGGCGAGGCGTTCGCGGATGCGCCCCGATTCGTTCTCGAGCACCGCGCGCAGCTCCTGCAGCTCGGCGATCGAATCCACCCGCGCCAGCCGCGGCGCCAGCGCGGCCAGGCGGGCGTTGCCGCGCACCACCTCGTGCAGCGCATCGGCCGCGGGCAAGGTCTCGCGCACGATGGCCTGCTGGCTGCCCACCACGCGCTGGAAGCTGAACCAGCCGACCACCGCGACCAGCACCGTAGCCAGCGCGCCGAGGAACAGTGCCAGCATCAGGCGTTCGCGCAGGCCGAAGCGGCGCGGGGCGGGTTTCACGTAAGATTGGGCGCTCATGGTTCATGGGCGGCAGGCCATCCGGCCCGGCACGCCGCAGACAGGGGAAACATGGCTTCATCTTACCGGCGGCGCGGCGCGAACACCGCACGTCTGATCATGCGCACGCTGCTCGCCGCACTCGCCCTCGGCGCCTCGACCACGCATGCTGCCGACGCCGGCCCGCCCTGGCCGGTGGTCCGCTGGCACGGCGACGCCCCGGCCGCGGAGACTCCCGGGCGCGCTGCCCCGGCCCTGCCCGCCATCGCCCCCTCGCAGCCCTGGCAGCTGTGCGCCGTCTATCCGCACCTCAAGGACAGCTACTGGCTGGCGGTCAATTTCGGCATGGTGGAAGAGGCGCGCGCGCTCGGCGTCGGCCTGCGTGTGCTTGAGGCCGGCGGCTACGAGAACCTCGCCCGCCAGCGCGAACGCGTCTCGAGCTGCATCACCGACGCCGGCATCGACGCCCTGCTCGTGGGCACGGTCAGTTTCGCCGGGCTCAACGATCTGCTCGCGCCCTACCGCGCCCTTCACCCGGTGATCGGCGCGGTCAACGACATCGACACCGCCGTGGTGAGCGGCAAGGTCGGCGTGCCCTGGTACCAGCTCGGCTGGAAGATCGGCCACTGGCTGGCCGAGCGCCACCCCGCCGGCGGCGTGCCGGCGAGCATCGCCTGGCTGCCCGGGCCGCAGGACGCGGACTGGGTGCGCATCCTGGACCGCGGTTTCCACGCGGGGCTGGCCGGCAGCGCGGTGCGCATCGCCACCGTGCGGCACGGCGACACCGGCCGCTCGATCCAGCGCCAGCTCGTCGAGGAGGTGCTCGACACCCATCCGGCGCTCGACTACCTGGTGGGCAACGCGCCCATGGCCGAGGCGGCGATCGCCGAGTTGCGCCGTCGCCAGCTCTCGGACCGCCTGGGCATCGTCGCCTCCTACGTCACCCCCGGCGTCTATAGCGGCATGCTGCGCGGCCGCATCCTCGCCTCGGTGACGGATTTTCCGGTGCTGCAGGGGCGCATGGCGGTGCGCCAGGGCGTGCGTGCGCTCGAAGGCGCGGCCATCGAGCCCCACCTCGGCCCCAGCGTCGAGCTGGTCGAGCCGGCCACGCTCGGCCGCTACCCCATGGACTGGATGCTGCCGCCGGCCGGCTTCGTACCCGCCTACGCGGTGACGCCGGCGAAGGCGGCCAAATGAGGCGCGCATAGCGTGAAATCCGGGGTGCCGCGCCGCGCCCTTCCGCGCTAACCTGCGCCGCTTGCCCTCGCGTGCTTCATTCGCGCCACTCGCTCCACTCCAGCCCCCGCCCATGGCCTCGCTCCCGACCGACGACACGCCCCCCCGCCCGCCCTCGCAGCTCGAGGCCGGCACGCCCGAGTACAAGCGCGCCAACCTCGCGATGTTCCTCGGCGGCTTCGCCACCTTCGCCATGGTCTACAGTACGCAGCCACTGCTGCCGCTGCTGGCAAACGATTTCGGCGTAAGCGCGGCGAGCGCGAGTCTGACCGTTTCGGCCACCGCCGCAGGCCTGGCACTGATGCTGATCCCGGGCAGCGTGCTCGCCGACCGCATCGGGCGCCAGCAGGTGATGAAGATCTCGCTCGCGATCGCCGCGGTGCTGGCGCTGGCGACCGCGGTGGTGCCCGACTTCACCGCCCTGCTCGTGCTGCGCGCGCTGCTCGGCGCAGTGCTGGCCGGGCTGCCGGCTGCGGCCATGGCCTATATCGGCGAAGAGGTCGCGGTGAGCGCGCAAGCGCGCGCGATGGGGCTCTACATCGCCGGCAACGCGCTCGGCGGCATGAGCGGACGCTTCGTGTCGGCGCTGCTCACCGACTGGAGCTCGTGGCGCTGGGCGCTGGGGGTGATCGGCGTGCTGGGGCTGGTGTCGGCGATCGTGTTCTGGCGGCGCCTGCCGGCGTCGCGCCATTTCATCCCACGCGCGGCCACGCCGGCGCGCATCTTCCGTGACACCGTGGCCATCTACCGCGATCCCGGGCTGCCGCTGCTGTTCCTGGTCGCCTTCCTCGCCATGGGCGCCTTCGTCGGGCTGTACAACTTCCTCGGCTTCCGGCTGCAAGCCGCACCCTACGCGCTGGGCCAGACCGCGATCGGCGCGATCTTCCTGCTCTATCTGGTGGGCACCTGGGCCTCGGCACTGAGCGGCCGGCTGGCTGAGCGTCAGGGGCGACGCAAGGTCCTGTGGATGATGGTGACGGTGATGGGCGCCGGCCTGGCGCTCACCCTCGCCGCGCCGCTGTGGGTGATCATCGCGGGGGTGGGGGTGTTCACGTTCGGTTTCTTCGCCGCGCATGCGCTGGCGAGCGGCTGGGTGGGACGCCGCGCGGGCGAGCGCCGCGCACTGGCTTCGGCGCTGTATCTGACGAGCTATTACTTCGGCGCCTCGGTCATCGGCACCGTGGCGGGGACGGCCTGGGCGGCGTGGCACTGGCCGGGGCTGGCTGCGCTGCTGGGCGCCTGCCTGCTGGCCACCCTGATCGCTGCACTGCTGCTGCGCCGCCTGCCACCGCCCGCCGACACCCCGCGCTGAACGACGGACATGGGGCCCGGCAGTGAGGGCCAGGCATGCGTGCCGGCGCACGGAACCCAGCGGCGAGGTCCGCAGCGGAAGGCGCTCCGCCCGGGGCCAGAGTGATCGCGCTTACTTGAGGTTGCCCGACAGGAACTGGCGCAGGCGCTCGCTCTTCGGGTTGGCGAACACCTCGGCCGGCACGCCGCTCTCTTCGGCCAGGCCCTGGTGCAGGAACATCACCTTGTTCGAGACCTCGCGCGCGAAACCCATCTCGTGCGTCACCACCACCATGGTGCGCCCTTCCTCGGCCAGGCCCCGCATCACCTTGAGCACCTCGCCCACCAGTTCGGGGTCGAGCGCCGAGGTGGGCTCGTCGAACAGCAGCACCGCGGGCTCCATCGCCAGCGCACGTGCGATCGCCACGCGCTGCTGCTGGCCGCCGGACATGTGCGCCGGGTAGCTGTCCTTGAAGCGGCTGATGCCGACCTTGTCGAGGTAGGCCATCGCGCGCTCGAGCGCTTCCTTGCGCGACAGGCCGAGCACGTGGATGGGCGCCTCGATCACGTTCTCGAGCACGGTCATGTGCGCCCACAGGTTGAAGTGCTGGAACACCATCGCCAGCCGCGTGCGCAGGCGCTGCAGCTGTTTGGCATCGGCCACCTTGAGGTGACCGTCCTTGCCGCGCACGAGGCGGATCTCCTCGCCCGACACGGTGATGCGCCCGGCGTCGGGCTGCTCGAGAAAGTTGATGCAGCGCAGGAAGGTGCTCTTGCCCGAGCCGGACGAGCCGATGATGGAAATGACGTCGCCGGCCTCCGCCGACAGCGAGACGCCCTTGAGCACCTCGTGGTCGCCATAGCGCTTGTGCAGGTCTTCGACGATAAGCTGGGTCATGAAAGATTCCTGGATGCGGGCTCAGGCCGGTTTGGCGGCGGGCTTGCGGGGCTGCAGGTGGGCCAGCCAACGACGCTCGGCAAGACGGAACAGGCCAACGAGCGCGAAGGTGATGCACAGGTAGATCAGGCCCGCGAACACGAAGGCTTCAAATGGCGCGAAATACTGCGAATAGGCATTGCGCGCCGCGCCGGTGAGATCGATGAGCGTGACCGTGGAGGCGATCGCCGTGCCGTGCAGCATGAAGATGACCTCATTGCTGTAGGCCGGCATGGCGCGTCGCAGCGCCCCCGGCAGCAGGATGCGGCGCAGCATGGTGAAGCGCGTCATGCCGCAGGCGCGCGCCGCCTCCACTTCGCCATGCGGCACCGAACGCAGTGCCCCGGCGATGATCTCGGTGGTGTAGGCGCCGGTGTTGAGCGCGAAGGTCACCAGTGCACAACCGTAGGGGTCACGGAACACAAGCCAGAAGGCATTCCCAACGTCCCACTGCGCACGCACGTATTCGAACTGGCCAAGGCCGTAGTACATCAGCAGCAACTGCACCAGCATGGGGGTGCCGCGGAAGAAATAGCTGTACGCCCATACCGGCCCCGACACCCAGCGCGAGGGCGACACGCGCGCCACCGCAAGCGGGATCGCCAGGCACAGGCCGGCGACGAGCGCCACCACGGTGAGCTTCATCGTCACCCACAGGCCGGCCATGTACGCGGGCCAGCTCTCGCTGAACAGGCTCCACTCGATCATGCCGCGGCCCTCCGCACACCCACCGAATAGCGCTGCTCCAGCCAGCGGAACAACAGCCCGGACACGGCCGTCATGGCGAGGTAGAACACGCACACCACCATGTAGAACAGGAAGGGCTCATGCGTGCTGCGCCCGGCCTGGTCCGCCAGCCAGGTGATGTCGGACAGGCCGATGATGGACACCAGCGCGGTGCTCTTCTGCATCACCTGCCAGTTGTTGCCCAGGCCCGGCAGCGCGTGGCGCAGCATCTGCGGAAACAGGATGCGCCGGAACACCTGCCAGCGGCTCATGCCGTAGGCACGCCCGGCTTCCAGCTGGCCCGCCGGCACCGCCATGAACGCACCGCGGAAGGTTTCGGTGAAATACGCGCCGAAGATGAAGCCCAGTGTGAGGATGCCAGCGACGAAGGGGTTCACGTCCACATAACCCAGGCCCAGCGCATCGGTGACGTAGTTGATGCCGACCTGGCCGCCGTAGAAGATCAGCAGCATCATCACCAGGTCCGGGATGCCGCGCACGATCGTCGTGTAGGCTGCGGCCGGCAGGCGCAGCAAGGGGTGCGGTGACAGGCGCGAGGAAGCACCGGCGAGGCCGAGCGCGAGCGCGAGCAGCAGTGAGAACACCGCCACACGCAGCGTCACCCAGGCACCGTCGAGAAGGGATGGAAGATAGCCGTGGAGCATCGGAGTGGCCCGTAGCGCAGGGGAAACGTGCCCTGCGCTGCGAACGGGAACGTGAAGGCGGCCCGCAGGCCGCCGTTGCTGGGGGGAAACCGGTGGCGGCACAGGCGGCCGCCGGCAGCTTACTCGCCGTAAATGTCGTAGTCGAAGTACTTCGCGCGGATCTCGTCGTACTTGCCGCTGGCGCGGATGGCGGCGAGCGCTTCGTTCAGCTTCTGCTTGAGTTCGCCGTCCTGCTTACGCACGGCGATGCCCACGCCCTCGCCGATCACCGCCTTTTCGTCGGCGTTCTTGCCGTAGTACAGGCCACCGACGAAGGCGTAACCGGCACCCGCATCGGTCTTGAGGAAGCCCCCATCCGCCACCAGCGCATCGGCCCAGGCAGCGTCGAGACGGCCGGCGGCGAGATCGAGATAGGCTTCTTCCTGGCGCGCATAACGCACGATGCTCACGCCTTCGCGCTCCCAGAAACGGGTCGCATGGTTGTCGGCAACGGTGCCGCGCTGCACGCCGATGCGCTTGCCCTTGAGCGCAGCGATCTCGGGCACGAGCGGGCTGCCGTTCTTCGCGACCAGTGCGAGCGGCGTGGCGTAATAGCGCTCGGTGAAGTCGACGCGCTTCTTGCGCTCTTCGGTGATCGACATGGAGGCAGAGATCGCATCGAACTTGCGGCTCATCAGCGCAGGGATCATGCCGTCCCACTCCTGCTTGACCCAGGTGCACCTGGCCTGCATCTGCTCACAGAGCGCGTTGGCGATGTCCACATCGAAACCCTGCACGTTGCCGCTGGTGTCCACCGTATTGAACGGGGGATAGGCGCCCTCGGTGGCGAAGCGGATGGTGCTCCAGTCCTTGGCGATCGCGCCCTGGGCGGCCAAGGCCAGCGCGGCAAGCATGAGTATGCGACGGATCATGTGGAACCCTTTCAATTTTGTGAATGGCGGCATTTTAACCGCTGCCGGGCGCGACGCGGCCGAATTTGCGCTGCAAAGCGCATGCTGCATCGCATCAAAGCCGTTGATTCAGCGCAGCTTTTCAGCAAGCACGTGCGCCAGCTCGGCTGCCGCGGGGGGGTGAAAGCGGAAGAACAGCTCGGGCTCGACCAGTTCCAGTTCCATCAGGCGCAGCACACCGTCGGCGCTGCGCACGAAATCCACGCGGGCGTACGCAGGCGCCACTGGGCAGGCCGCAACTGCAGCCTCCGCGAACCAGCGCTCGTCCTCCGCCGGCGCATGTGCATGCACCGTGCCGCCATGGTCGTCCTGCACGCGGAAGTCGCCCGCGCGCGGTGTCTTGCGGATCGCGTGCGTGGTGCGCCCGCCGATCACGATCACCGACACTTCGCCAGTGCTCAGGATGGCGGGCTCGAAGGCCTGCACCATCATGTTCTCGTCGGCCGCGCAGCGCGCGAACACGGCCTCGTGCGCGGAAAGCGTGGCGCGGCCGACACGATGCGTCAGGCGCGCCGCACCTGACACCACCGGCTTGAAGACGACCTCGTCCCAGCCCTGCGCGTCCATGATGTCCGCGAGCGACACCACCTCGCCACGCGCCACGAAGCGCGTGGGCACGATCGAGACGCCCTTATCCTGCAGGTCCCCCAGATAGCGCTTGTCCACGTTCCAGCGGATCAGCTCCGCAGCGTTGAACAGGCGCGTCTGCCCCGCCACCCGATCGAGCCAGGACGAGAATTCGGCATAGCGGTCGAAGTAATCCCAGGTCGAGCGGAACAGCGCGCAACGGCACTGTGACCAGTCCATGTCCGGATCCGCCCAGGAGCGTCGCCCAACACGCAGCCCAAGCGCTGCAAGGGCGTCCGCCACGAGATCCTCCTCGCGCGCGATCTGCGCCTGGTACCAGTCGTTCCGGTCGGGGGTGACGTAGCGGTCCTCGGTGAGGATCGCCACGTCGATGGATGGGACATGCATGCGCGGCCTTCGATTCAGACGAGGGCCGCGATTCTAGCAAGACTCGCGCGGGGCGGGCCTCAGGCCTGCTGGTCGGACGTCGGCAGGCGGTCGAGCACGAAGCGGTCGTAGCCCTGCAGCACCAGTTCGCGAGTCTTCATCACGTCGGCTTCGACCTGACCGTTGAACACCCCGAGCCCGTCGAGGATGTCGCGCGCCTCGCCGAAGCCCTGCTCGAAGCCACCGCGGATGACGTCGATGAAATCACGCAGCACGGTTTCCGGATCGTCGTTCGGACGCTGTCCGGCGTAGGCCTCGAAGAACGCGGTCGACATCGAGACGATGCGATCGGCGGTCGCCTCGGGCGAGTTGTCCTGCCCCATCGCATTCTGGATCGCGTCGGGCCCCAGCGTTGGCGCCAGCGCCTCGTTGATCCCCTCGATCGCCGAACGCAACAGCAGGGCCAGCGATTCGTCGCCGGAACGGATCGAAACCTCCATCGACGACTGCAGGATCTGCACGTTGAGATCCTTCTTCAACGCAGCCTCGGACATCGGCTCCTGGCGCTGCACGCGCGGCGCTTCAGCACTGTTCTGCCGGGCCGCATCGTTTGGCTGGAAGCTACCGCCTGCAAGGGCGGACGCAGCGGGCAAGATCGTGTTCATGGTCGGCTCCCGTGTGGGTACGGAATCATTATAGTCCTCCCGGAGAGGATGAAGCCGCAGGCAACGAGACCTCCTCGATCCAGGGCTCAAGGCGCCGCCCCACGGCCACCACGGCGGCGAACGGTGCGTGTGCCTCGACGCCGTCGGCGGCCTCTCCCGCCCGGACCGCCCCCACCTCGAACATGCCGCGCAAGGCATGCGGCACGTTGATACGGTGCCCGGCCAGGGTGTTCAGGTAGCCGCTGACCGCCGGCGCATTTGCAACGGTGGTGCGCTGGAGCCGAAGCCGGGCCGCGAGGATGAGGTAGCGGCTGCGGTCGGGATACTGCGCCCGCAGGGCGGCCAGATCCGTGCCGACATCGACCGCGAACAAACGGCTGTTTTCGTGCTCCTCACGCGCGAGCCGCTCCCGCGCCAGCTTCTCTGCGCGGATCCGTTGCTCGGCATCGGGGCTCGCCGCAAGCAGCGCCTGCTGCTCGGCGAGGTGGCTACGGGCCTGATCCAGCGCCTGGCGCCACGCAGCCCCCGCCAGTTCGAGTACGACCCGCACCTCGCGCTCGGACTTGCGCAGCGCCCTCTGGCTGTGTGCCCCCGCCACCTTCGCCCGCTCGACATCGAAACCCAGTTCAGCGAGGCGCCGTTCGTCCAGCCATGCCGGGCTGCCGCCGAAATGCCAGTAGGCCTCTTCGTACGGCTCCAGCCCGGCACGCGGCACGCGCCATTTCAGCGACAGCGCGAGACTGCTGTCCTCCCGGCTTGCGCGCCATTCAGGGGGCCTCGCCAGTTCCCGCTGCGAAAGCGCCACCCGGCTCTCGGGCTCGCCACTGCGGTTCCAGGCCACGCCGCCAAGCGCCACGGCATTGGCGGCGAGGATGATCGCCGCTCCCAGGGCGAAGGTAAGTGCGCGCGGGCTCATGCCGGCACCACCCGCCCGCGCAGGCGCCGGAGCACCAGCAGGACCAGGATCGCCGACAGCGCGACGACGAGAAAGAACAGCCATTTCGGCATGATCGCCCACCACCAGTCGAAGAACTTCGTGTACAGAAAGAGCACGAAGAAGACGATACCGGTGTTGACCATGTCGCTCCACCCGCGACGCGTACCGATCCAGATCGCCAGCGCGCTGACGACGAAGCCCCCCACCTGGTAAGCGCCCTCGATGAGGTCGGGATCGATCTCCAGATGGCTGCCCCGTCCCCAATGCCCCAGGATCAGCATCGGCACCAGCACACACAGCAGGCCGAACACCCTATAGATGACCTCGAAGGCGGCGAAGCGCTGGTGCGGAATGACCATCGGCACGGCCAGCAGCAGCGCGGCAACCGGAAAATAATTCTCCGGCCACTCCCCGGCCGAAAGCCAGTACATGCCACCAAGCGCCCCCACCCGCGCCGACACCCAGGCGATCACGCAGCAGACGCCCGCCGCCAGCAGCAGACGCAGGTCGTAACGATAGGCGAGCAGGAAGGCGAAGCCCGCCCAGGCCAGCAGCACCTTGTCCGTCGGCATGACGTTGAAGATCTGCCCGAGCATGTAGAGATTGAGCACGAAGCAGGCGAAGGCCACCATGGCCGCAAGCTTGGTGAAGTAGCCCGAAGCATCGCGCCCCTGTATCCACGCAGTGAGCCCCAGGCTGGCGAGGCTTGCACCGACCAGAATGGCCACCTGCGCCGTTTCGGGGAAAAATCCCCAGAACTGGTAGAAAAGGAAGAACACACTCGCCGCCAGCGCCAGCGCGCCCAGAAAGGACGCCACGCGCATGCCGAGCGAAAGCTGCCGCGCCTGCTGATCGCGGTCGATATCGAAGCTGGCCGCAAATTGCTGCAACAGCACATCGTGATGCTCGTCCACCGCCTGGCGTTGCGTGCTCGCAAGCTGCAACACCCCTTCACCTTCGAGACGCGCCAGCTCTGCACGGAAGGCATGGATGTCGTCGGCGCGGTGCTGGGCTTCGATGCGTGAGGGAAGGCACGCAGTAGTCATAACCTGAAATGCAATCCGTTAAGGCTGTTCGCCGGCGTAGACCCTGACCTGGTTCCGGCCCCCTGCCTTGGCCGCGTAGAGCGCACGATCGGCCCGCTTCAACGCCGCCTCGGCACCCGCGGAATCGAGCGCTGCAAGACCGATGCTGACCGTCACCGTCACGCGCCCCTCGCCCGTCTCCACCGAGGATTCAGCGATGCGGACCCGCAGCCGGTCGGCGAGCAGGCGAGCGCCTGCCAACTCCACGCCGACCAGCAAGGCGGAGAACTCTTCCCCACCCAGACGAGCGGCGGCATCCTGTTGGCGCAGACCATTGCGGATCAGATCGGCAACATGGCACAGCACCGTGTCCCCCGCCGTATGGCCATAGGTATCGTTCACGCGCTTGAAGTAATCGATGTCTATCATCAGCAACACCCCCTGGCGCTCGGGGTTGCTCCGCAGCACCGCGCTCGCCGCTTCGAGGCTGCTCATGAAGCTGCGCCGGTTGGGCAGCGCGGTCAGCGCATCGGTCGAGGCCAGCGTCGCCAGCGCGGTTTCGCGCTGCTTGCGGTCGGACACGTCGCGTACCAGCCAGACCCGTCCAAGCTGGCGCTGGTCACGCATGATGGGCAGCCAGTCGATCTCGAAGCAGCGACCGTCGGCATCGGTGAGTTCGACCGATCTCCGGCGCTCCCCCTCGCTGCGGGCGTCAGGCACGTTCAACCAAGCGGCCCGCTGCGGCCCGACACGTGCGCAGAGCGCCTCATGTGGCCAGCCCTGCAGCGCGGACGGATCTTCGCCGATGCCCAGCAACTCGCACATGCCTCGATTGACGATCGTCACCCTACCCTCCGAATCTTCCATCAGGACGCCCCCGGGGAAACGCTGCAGCAGGGTCGTCAGTCGCAGCCGCTCCGCTTCGAGCGCGGCCTCGACGACGTGGCGCTCGGAGATGTCGAGCAGGGTACCCGCGACCCGCAGCGGTCTGCCCGCCTCGTCGCGCGCGACCACACGCCCACGGTCGAGCACCCAGATCGTCTCGCCATCGCGGCGCCGCATCCGGTACGTCGTCTGGTACTGATGGGTCTCGCCGCGTAGGTGGGCCTGGAGCGCGTCATGCACCTGCTTGCGATCGTCGGGGTGGATGCTCGCCTCCCAGGTCGCGAAATTGGGCGCTGCCTCTCCAGGGGCGTACCCCAGCATCCTCGCCCAGCGTGCGTTGCAGCGATTCTCCCCGGTCACGCAGTTCCAGTCCCAGGTGCCGAGATCACCGCCTTCGAGGGCGAACTCGAGTCGCTCTCCTGCCTGCGCTAGCCCGCATTTCTCACACCCTCACGGTTCGGCCCCCGGTGGCGCGGCTTTTTGCTTCACGCGTCGCCGTGACCGCGAGGGTTCAGGCTCGCGAGCG
>NZ_JBNCAR010000039.1:0-21886 GCF_051280715.1 Thauera sp. AutoDN2
TTCGCGGTCGATGTCGAGCGGGTCGAAAAGTCCATCCCCATGAAGGATGGCTCGACGGTCCACATCTTCAAGGATGGGAAAATGGGCATGGAGGACAAGATGGGCCGTGCGGTGAGGATGAAACACGGCGAAGTGATGGAGACCAAGGATGGACAGAAGATCATGATGCACGGCGACGAGGTCATGCGTCTCGACAGCATCCTTCGCCACGACACCCGTAACTGATTCGCGCGTTTCAGGATGAACTTGCCCCCGGTGTCGATCCCGGGGGCTTTTTCTGTCGACCTTTCTCAGGATCGGCGGGTGTGATTGATCAAACTCGCTCTGCCCTGCACGCATGCGTGGAGCCCCACGCTCAAAGGCGCCTTGCTTGCAGACAATGAGCAATCTGCGCGGCGGCATCTCCCTCTACTTCGCAAGCGGCGCTCGGCACCAAACGGTCCATCGAACTACCGCAGGCGAGGAATGAACGCCGGCGTGCGGTCGCGGTATGAGCGATAGGCATCACCGAATGCCTCGATCGCATCGAGTTCTTCCCGGCGGGCGAGCCTGGCGTACACGATCAACAGAACCGGGAACATGATCAGCGTGATCAAGGTCGGCCATTGCAGCAAAAAGCCGAACATGACCAGAACGAAAGCGACGTATTGCGGGTGTCGAATGCGTGCGTACGGGCCACTGTCGGCGACGCGGCGGGTGCGCTGAGCCTCGAGGAGTACGGGCCAGGCCTTTGCCAGGAGCCAGAAGCCACCGACGATGAACACCGTGCTCAAGAGGTGAAACGGGCCGAAGTGCGGGTTACTGCTCCATCCGAACATCACCTCCAAGAGGTGGCCCGAGTCGTGGGCAAAAAAATCGATTCCCGGAAATTTCGAAGACAGCCACCCCGAGAGCAGGTAGATCGTCAACGGAAAGCCGTACATCTCGGTGAAGAGCGCGAGGATGAAGGCCGAGTAAGCGCCCAAGGATCGCCAGTCCTGGCTTGTGCGGGGACGCGTGAAGCTGAATGCGAAGGCGATGAAGAACAGCGAGTTGATGATAACCAGTGACCACAAGCCGTAACTCGACGTCTCATTCATCTCGATCTCCCGTGGCATTACGCATCATGGTTACCTTGGTCTTCAGTCGGCGTGTGTTTTCCCTTGTGGCCGTGACCGCCATGCATGAATACGTGCATCAGGGGGCACGCAAGCAAGATGAGCCACGGTAGGTAGCCGAGCACATGGAGCCGATGCTCGACGATGAGGAGAACGGCCGCCAGCCCGACGAAGACCAGAAAAACACGGCGAACCCTTAGGTTTGATGCAGCCCGACCGGATGGACGGGGCTCGACTTCAGTCTCGGCTTTCATGAGACAGCTCCTTGTGAGCAAACATCGACATGCCGGGGTCGGGATGGCTTCCAACGAACGAGACAACGCGAGACGCGGTTCGTCTGCCCAGCTTTCCGTGCGGGCGGATTGAGGTCGATCAGATCCTTTTCCGTCCGAGGCGCAACGCGTTACCGACCACCGACACGGAACTCAAGCTCATCGCCAGGGCCGCAATCAGCGGTGAAAGAAGCAGCCCGAACGCTGGATAGAGCACCCCGGCTGCGATCGGCACACCCGCTGCGTTGTACAGGAAGGCGAACACGAGGTTCTGGTGCATGTTGCGCACGGTGGCGACGGAGATGCTGCGTGCGGTGGCGATGCCCCGGAGATCACCCTTGACCAAAGTCAGATGGGCACTGTTCATCGCGACGTCGGTCCCCGTGCCCATCGCGATACCCACATTCGCGCGCGCGAGCGCCGGCGCGTCGTTGATGCCGTCGCCGGCCATGGCGACGATGTGCCCCTCGGCCTGCAGTTTGCCGACGAGCTCATTCTTGTCGGCGGGCTTCACTTCGCCATAGACCTCGTCGATGCCCAGGCGGGCACCGACCGCACGCGCCGTGGTGAGCCCATCGCCCGTGGCCATGATGATCCTGAGCCCGCTCGCCCGCAGCGCATCGAGCGCTTCCGGGGTCGAAGCCTTGATCGGATCTGCAACGGCGATGAGGCCGACGAGCACGCCCTCTGCGGCGAGGTACATCACGCTTGCGCCCTCAAGGCGCAGAGCCTCGGCGCGTTCCGCGAGCCCGCGCCAATCGATGCGCTCATCGTCCATCAGGGCGGTGTTCCCCAGAACCACACGTTGGCCATCGACCGTGCCGCGCACGCCGATGCCGGACGAGGACTCGAAGGTGTCCGGTGTGCTGAGCGAGAGACCACGCGCGCGGGCCTCGGTCACGATGGCGTGGGCGAGTGGGTGCTCGCTGCCCTGATCGAGGCTGGCTGCGATGCGAAGCACGTCGGCCTCCGTCCCGCCCGGCGCGGCCACCACACTATGGAAGGCAGGGCGTCCTTCGGTCAGGGTGCCGGTCTTGTCGACGATCAGGGTGTCGACCTTGCGCAGCGACTCGATCGCCGCCGCATCGCGGAACAGCACGCCCTGGGTGGCGGCCTTGCCGGTCGCGACCATCACCGACATCGGCGTGGCCAGGCCCAGTGCGCAGGGGCAGGCGATGATCAGCACCGCCACCGCGTTGATGAGGCCGTAGGCCCAGCTCGGCTGGGGCCCAAAGAGTCCCCAAACGACGAACGTGGTGAGGGCGATGAGCACGACGACGATGACGAACCAGCCCGCGACGACATCGGCCAGGCGTTGCATCGGCGCGCGCGAGCGCTGGGCCTGCGCGACCATCTGCACGATCTGCGACAGCATGGTCTGTGCGCCGATCTTCTCGGCGACCATGACCAGCGCTCCACTGGTGTTGAGCGTGGCGCCAATCACCTTGTCCCCGGGGCGTTTGGTCACCGGGATCGGTTCGCCGGTCAGCATCGATTCATCGACCGCGCTTTCGCCTTCGGCAACGGAACCATCGACGGGCACCTTTTCGCCCGGACGAATGCGCAACCGGTCGCCGGGATGGACGTGGGTCAGCGGGATATCCTCTTCGGTGCCATCCGCGCGAATGCGCCGCGCGGTCTTGGGCGCGAGGCCGAGCAGCGCCTTGATCGCGGCGCCGGTCTCCGAGCGCGCCTTCAGCTCCAGCACCTGGCCGAGCAGCGTCAGCGAGATGATCACCGCTGCTGCCTCGAAATACACCGCCACGTGTTCGCCCATGCGGAAAGAGGCCGGAAACACTTCGGGCGCAACCGTAGCGACGACGCTATATACATAGGCCGCCCCAACTCCCAGTCCAATCAGCGTCCACATGTTCGGGCTGCGGTTGCCGATCGACTGCGCGCAGCGCACGAAGAACGGCCAACCGGACCAGAGCACGACCGGTGTCGCCAGGGCCAGCTCGACCCAGGGGCGCGCCGCACCCAGCATCGGATCGAAGACGCCACCGGACATGGCGATCGCGGTGACGATCACCGTCAGCGGCAGCGTCCACCAGAAGCGGCGGCGGAAATCGACGAGCTCGGGATTGTCCTCATCCTCAAGACCCGGCATCACCGGCTCGAGTGTCATACCGCATTTCGGGCAGGTGCCCGGTCCAATCTGGCGGATCTCCGGATGCATCGGGCAGGTGTACTCCGTGCCGGGCACCGGTGCGGGTTCCGTTGACGGCTGACTTGTCTCCGGTGCCAGATACCGCGCCGGATCAGTCTCGAACTTGCCTTGGCACTTCGCACTGCAGAACCGGTATTCGTGTCCGGCGTGAATGACCCGATACGGAGAGTCGGGCTTTACCGTCATGCCGCAGACCGGATCGGTGTCATTGCCTGTCGATGCATGATCGTGGCGATGAGTGTGGCCGGAATGGCCACCCTGCGAATGTTCGTGGGTCATGATGCTTCTCCCCGGCGTTTGTTGTTATCGAATGCCGACCTTGCGCTGTTCACCACGGATGAATGCCGTGACATGAGCGACCTCGTCCGACGTCAGGCCGGGAACAGGTGCCATGTCGCCGAACTGCCAGTGGTGGGCGCGCACACCGTTCGCTACCGCCAACTGAAAGGCGATATCGGCGTGATGACTGGGTTCGTAGACCTTATGGAGCATGGGCGGCCCCTTGTCCGAGCCCTTGAGGTCGGTCCCATGGCAAGCGGCACAGTGCTGTGCGTAGAGTCCCTTTCCTTGCGCCGGATTGGGCATCAGCCCCGGAGAGGGCTGCGGGATCTTCCAGCCTTGCGCCGCTGCGCTCGAAATCAAGACGCCCGAAAGCGCCGCGATGACGACGCCACGGCCTAGGCACGCCTCTGTCATCGGCATCTCAGCGCTTCTCCGAGTCGGTGTCGTTACTGTGGTGCCCGCCGTGATGTCCGCCATGGCCAAACAAGTGCATCAGGGGACACAGCAACAGGATCAGATACACCCAGTTGCCCGACACATGCGCCCAGTGTTCGCGCAGCAGGAAGAACAGTGCGATCGCCGCCAGCATCAGGCCAGCGATGACGCCGGGGGAGCGATACCAGGCGACAGATCGAGGGTGTCCAGGATCATGAGCAGGCTTCGTGTTCATGGCTTCATACCTTGCGGGTCGGCGAACGGTGAACGGCTGCGGGCGGCTTCGAGCAGCACGGCGAGAGCGGGGCATCCCGGTGGGCTCGCTCGTTCTCGCGACACCAATTCTTGAAGGATTGCCAGAGGGATTTCAGCCAGGCAAGCATCGCAATGCTCCTCGTCACGTTCAGCGGCGGCCTCGGGAACGGGGCCCTGGAAACAAGCCTACGCCCCCGATGCTGTCGCGCCGCTGACCGGTGCATTACAAATTCGACACCGTGACCAGCGCCTGCGCGGGTGCTGTCTTGGCGCTGCGGCGCAACTCCCACTGCTTGACCAGCGCATACAGCGCCGGAATCACCGCCAGCGTTAGTACCGTCGAGGACACCATGCCGCCCACCATCGGCGCGGCAATGCGGCTCATGACCTCGGCGCCGGTACCGGTGCTCCACATGATCGGCAACAGGCCGGCCATGATCGCGACCACGGTCATCATCTTCGGCCGCACGCGCTCCACCGCGCCTTCCATGATCGCCTCGTAGAGATCGGCGACACCCGCCTCGCGGCCTTCGGCCTGCCTGCGCTCGCAAACGGCCTTCCACGCATGGTCGAGGTAGATCAGCATGATCACGCCCGTCTCCGCCGCCACCCCGGCGAGGGCGATGAAGCCCACCGCCACCGCCACGCTCATCTGGTAGCCCAGCCACCACATCAGCCACACCCCGCCCACCAGCGCGAAAGGCACCGACAGCATCACGATCAGCGTCTCGGTGAGCCGCCGGAAGTTGAGGTACAGCAGTACGAAGATGAGTGCGAGCGTCACCGGCACCACGATCTTCATCTTCTCCTTGGCGCGCTCCATGTTCTCGAACTGGCCGCTCCAGGTCGCGTAGTAGCCCTGCGGGAATTCGACCTCTTCGGCCACCGCCTGCTGCGCGCGCTTGACGAAGGCGCCGAGGTCGGGCTCGCGGGTGTCGACATACACATAGGCCGCAAGCAGCGCGTTCTCGGTGCGGATGCCGGGCGCGCCGCGCGTCAGCTTGACCTCGGCCACCTGGCCGAGCGGGATCGGGCCGTTCATGGTCGGCACATAGACGTCGGACGCGAGCCGCGCCGGGTCGTCGCGCAGGCCGCGCGCGTAACGCACCGACACGCCGTAGCGCTCCAGGCCTTCGACCGTGGTCGTCACCATCTCGCCGCCGAGTGCGGTGGCGATCACGTCCTGCACCATGTCGATGGTGAGCCCGTAGCGCGCGAGCTGGTCGCGGCGCGGCACGATGTCCACGTAGTAGCCGCCGGCCACGCGCTCGGCGTAGGCGCTGCTCGCGCCCGGCACCTTGCGCACCGCTGCCTCCACCGCCTGCGCCACCTTCTCCAGCGTCTCCAGGTCCGTGCCGAACACCTTGACCCCCACCGGGGTGCGGATGCCGGTGCTGAGCATGTCGATGCGGGCCTTGATCGGCATGGTCCACGAGTTGGCCAGGCCGGGGAACTTGAGTGCGGCGTCCATCTCGGCAATGAGCTTGTCGGTGGTCATGCCCGGGCGCCACTGGTCCTGGGGCTTGAGGTTGATGACGGTCTCGAACATCTCGAGCGGCGCCGGGTCGGTCGCGGTGTTGGCGCGGCCGGCCTTGCCGTACACCGATTCGACCTCGGGGAAGGTCTTGATGATGCGGTTGGTGGTGGCGAGCAGGCGCCCGGCCTCGGTGACCGACATGCCGGGCAGCGCCGCCGGCATGTAGAACAGCGTGCCCTCGTTGAGGGTCGGCATGAACTCCGAGCCGATCTGGCGCGCGGGCACGAGGGTGGCGGCCATCGCCAGCACGGCGAGCACGAGCGTGAGGACCTTGAAGCGCAGCACGCCCTGGATGATCGGCCGGTACAACCAGATCAGCAGCCGGTTCACCGGGTTCTTCGCCTCGGGCAGGATACGCCCGCGCACGAAGAACAGCATCAGCACCGGCACCAGGGTCACCGACAGCAGCGCGGCGCCGGCCATGGCGAAGGTTTTGGTGAAGGCGAGCGGCGAGAACAGCCGGCCCTCCTGGCCTTCGAGCGCGAACACCGGCAGGAAGGACACGGTGATGATCAGCAGCGAGAAGAACAGCGCCGGCCCCACCTCCTTGCAGGCGAGCACGATCGCCGCTGCGCGCTGCGGCTGGGTGGCGCCCTCGGGCAGGCGCTCGATGTGCTTGTGCGCGTTCTCGATCATCACGATCGCCGCGTCCACCATCGCCCCGATCGCGATCGCGATCCCGCCCAGGCTCATGATGTTGGAGCCCAGGCCGAGCGAACGCATGGCAATGAAGGCAAACAGGATGCCGAGCGGCAGCGTGATGATCGCCACCAGCGCGCTCCTCACATGGAGCAGGAAGATCACGCACACGGCAGCGACGATCAGGCTTTCCTCGAGCAGCGTCCATTGCAGGTTGCCGATCGCGCGCTCGATTAGTTCGGAGCGGTCGTAGACCGGCACGATCTCGGCGCCCGCCGGCAGCCCGGGGGTGATCTCGGCGATCTTGGCCTTGACGTTGGCGATCACGTCGAGCGCGTTCTGGCCGAAGCGCGCCATGACGATGCCGGAGGCCACCTCGCCTTCTCCGTTCAGCTCGGCGATGCCGCGCCGCTCGGCCGGCACCAGCTCGACGCGGGCCACGTCGCCCACGCGGACCGGCGTGCCGCGCTCGGCCTTGAGCACGATATCGGCGATGTCCTGCACGCTTTGCAGGTAGCCACGACCGCGCACCATATATTCCTTCTCGGCGAGCTCCACCACCCGCCCGCCGACGTCGCGGTTGGAGGCGCGGATCGCCTGTGTCACCTGATCAAGGGTGATGCCGTAGCCCGCGAGGCGCAGCGGATCGACGGTGACCTGGTACTCGCGCACGAAGCCGCCCAGGCTCGCGACCTCGGACACGCCCTGCGCCTTGGTGAGCTGGTAGCGCACGTACCAGTCCTGCAGGCTGCGGGTGTCGGCCAGGCTCATGTCCTTGCCCAGTACCGCATACTGGTACACCCAGCCTACGCCGGTGGCGTCCGGCCCGATCTGCGGCGCCACGCCCTGCGGCAGGCGGCTGGCGGCGGTGCTCAGGTACTCGAGCACGCGCGAGCGCGCCCAGTAGATGTCGGTGCCGTCCTCGAAGATCACATACACATAGGACGCGCCGAACATCGAGAAGCCGCGCACCACCTTCGCGCGCGGCACCGCCAGCATCGAGGTGGTGAGCGGATAGGTGACCTGGTCCTCGACCACCTGCGGCGCCTGGCCGGGGTAGTCGGTGTAGACGATGACCTGCACGTCCGAGAGGTCGGGCAGCGCGTCGAGCGGCGTGTGCTTGACCGCGTAGAGGCCACCGCCAATCAGGAACAGCGTGGCCAGCAGGACGAGGAAGACGTTGCGTGCCGACCAGTCGATGACGCGGTCGAGCAGGCCGGGTGCTGCCGGTCTGGCTGCCGCGTCGGTTGGCACGACGTTCGAAGAGTCTGTCACAGGGGCATGCATCTCAGTGCCCCCCGTGACCGCCGGCGCTCGGTGCAGGCGCAGTGCCTGCAACCGGCTCGATGCCTGTGATGATGTACTCGCCTGGCTCACCCGCCTCGAAGACGAACCGCACCGGCGAGCCTGGGGCGATGCTCTTCACCAGCGCCGGATCGGCAATCTTGAAGTCCATGGTCATCGCCGGCCACTGGAGGGCCGGGATCTCGCCATGCGTCATCGTCACGCTGCCGCCTTCGGCGTCGAGTGCATCGAACGTCCCTTGCGCTTCGTAACGGGTCGGGCTCGCTTGGGGCTGATCGCCGGCATCGGGCTCGACAAGGTTGGAGAGTGCCGCCTTGAGCTGGCTTTCCGAGTCGATCAGGAAGTTGGCCGAAACCACCACGCGATCGCCCGCCGCCACGCCGTCGAGCACCTCGACCACATCCCGACCGCGCTGGCCGAGCTTCACCGGCTGCGGCTTGAAGCGCCCTTCGCCGAGCGCAATCAGCACGACCCGCCGTTCGCCATCGTCGATGATCGCCGAGCTCGGCACGGCGACCCTCGGGGTGGCATCACCTGCCGCCAGCGCGATCTGGGCGAACATGCCTGGGCGCAACAGGCCCTCCGGGTTGTCCAGTTCCAGGCGCACGCGGGTGCTGCGCGTCGCGGCGTCCAACGTCGGATAGAGATAATCGACTCGCGCCGCGAAGCTGCGACCGGGATAGGCCTCGAGCGCCACCTGCGCGCTCTGACCGACCTGCACGCGAGCGAGATCCTGTTCATACACATCAGCAATGATCCACACCTTCGACAGGTCGGCGATGCGGAACAGTGCGTCTCCCGGCATAAAGCGTCCGCCTTCGATGGCCTCCTTCTCCAGCACCACGCCGCTCGCCGGGGCGTGGAAGACCTGGCGCGCACCGGCCTGGCCGGCCACCTGCAGGTTGCGCAGGCGCGCACGCGTCGCCTCCGCCAGGCGGCGGGCGGATTCGCTTGCGATCGGATCCTGCGCCGCGCTCTGGCTGGCCAGACGCTCGGCAATGCGCAACTCCTCGCCAGTGGATTGCAGCTCTGGACTGTAGGCGGTGAACAGCGGCTGGCCCTTCCTCACCGGGTCGCCGACCGCATTCACATGCAGGCGCTCGATCCAGCCCTCGAAGCGCGGCGCCACCACCACCTGCCTGCGCTCGTCGAACTCGATACGGCCGCTCGCGCGCACCGCCGCATCCACGGTGCGCAGCTCAACCTCTGCGGTCTTCACCCCCAGGGTCTGGATGCGCGCAGGGCTGACCACCACCGCGCCGCTGTCGTCGGGCTGGTCGTCGGCGTAGACGGGGATGTAGTCCATGCCCATCGAATCCTTCTTCGGCACGGGCGAGGTGTCGGGCAGGCCCATCGGGTTGCGGTAGTAGAGGATCTTGCGTTCGCCGTCGGCCGGGGCTGCGCTATCGCTTTGCGCCTGGCTTTCGGTGATCAGCGGAACTGGATTTCCAGCATTTTGCAGGTGCGCAATCCAGTACCCCGCACCTATGGCAATCGCCACGCCCACAGCGATCGCCGTCATTCGAACGGCTGAGCTCACTTCAGATCCCCTGTCAGTTTCTTGATTTCTGTCAGCGCCAGGCGCGTGTCGAGCTCGGCCTTCAAGCGTTGAGTCCGGATGTCGATGAGCTGGCGCTCGGCTTCGATCACGCTGTCGAAGTCGACCTTGCCGCTGCTGAGCGCGGCCTGACTTGCATCCCGGGTGGCCTGGGCCTGCGGCAGCAACGTATGTTCGAGCAGGCGCAAGGTCTCGCGGCCTTGCGCATACATCGACCAGGCAATACCGAGCTCGCCGGTCGCGCGCGCGCGGGCGTCCTCCCGCCGCGCCTCGGCCGCCATCAGCATGTACTCGGCTTCGCGCTCCCTGGCGCGACGGCTGGACTGCTGCAGCGGGATCATCACCTCGAACATCACGTCCCAGGACGCCTTGCCTTCATCCGGGCGGTTGTTGCGCACGCCAACGGCGAAGTCCGGCAAGCGGTCCTGATACGTTCGTTCGCGCTCGGCACGTGCCACGTCGATGCCGTAGGCGGCGGCATTCACGTCCGGGTTGGCACTGGCCGCCGCCTCAAAAAGGGCGCCCGCCTCCAGCTGCTCGGGCAAGGGGGCTGGATCTGCGGGTGCGGCGAGCGGCGCATCATGCGCCCGGCCGAGCAGGCCGTTGAGCCCCGCTGCCAGGCCCTTGCGCCGCTGTTCGACCTCCACGAGCGCGAGGCGCTGGGCAGTGATTTCGCGCTGCATGCGCAGCACCGCCTGCTGCGGCAGCAGACCCAACTCGTAACGGGCCAGGCTGAGTTCCTCCAGGCTTTTCAGCAAGGTCAAGCCCTCGCGGTTGAGGACGAGTTCGCGGTCGGCGGCGTAGTAGCGCAACCACAGCGTCTCGATCTTTGCCGCGAGCTCAGCCCAGGAGGTATCGCGCATCGCATCAGCCTGGGTCGCCTGGGCTTCGGCGGCCTTCACCGCCAGCTCGCGCTTGCCCCACCCGGGTAGCGGCTGGGTGATGCGGTAGCGGGTCTCGCCCACCTGGCCGGGCAGCAACGACGCCGAGCGCCCGCTCATGGTGTTGGTGGCGTCCATCAGCTCGACCTCGAACGTCGGGTCGGGCAGCGCACCGGCGGGCGTCACGCGCTCCTGCGCTGCGGACGCTTCCGCGCGGGCAGCGGCAAAGCCGGGGTTGCTGTGGCGCGCATATTCAATCAGCGCCTGGGGGCTCGAGCCGAGCGTTGGAGTGTCGGGCGAACCCTGTGTCCAGGCACTGCCACTTCCCAGCGTGAGCGCGACCACCAGTGCAAGCGCTGCAGGACGTAGCAGGTGAGATGAGGGTACTGCGAACGGGGATTTCATCGAGAAACGATTCCGGCAGGCGGTCAAGTGCATGCGCAGGCCCTTCGCCACCCGCCTCGTCGTTCAGCCACTCAGTGGGGCATCCCCACGGCTGGCCGGTCAGAGTGGAACGCGACGCACCTGCGGGATAGGCGTCACTGGGCGGGCTCGAGAGACGTCACGGTCAGCGCACCGCCGACCTTCTCGACCGCGAACCGGATCTTGTCGCCCGCCTTGACCTGATCAAGCATGCCCGGCTCGGCCGCGCGGAACACCATGGTCATCGCCGGCATGCCGAGCGACTCCAGGGGGCCATGGGCAATGGTCAGCTTGCCAGCCGACTTGTCGATCTTCTTGACCGTGCCCTCGGCCAGCTTGGCGTTGGCTTCGGCCGGGGCACTCGCCCCGCCGTGATGTGCATCGTGATCGGCCTGTGCGAACGCAAGCGGGGCGCCGCCGCCGAGCACGGCCAGGAGCGCAGTGGTGATGAGGGTCTTTTTCATGATGGGCTTCTCCAAGGGTTGAAATTCTGTGTGAATTCGAGCATGAGCACGATTATGCGAAGCGCTCACCAACGGGACGCTGACGCACGGATTACATTTCTGTCAGCCGACCTTGATCGTGCCGATCATGCCGGCCTGGAAGTGGCCGGGAATCAGGCAGGCGAACTGGAAGTCCCCCGCACGGTTGAAGTGCCAGATCATTTCTCCGCGCCCACCTGGCGCGACATGCGACATCCACGGTTCGTCATGTTCCATCTCCGGGAAGCGCTGCATCATCTCCGCGTGCTCGGCAAGCGTCTTGGGCGTACCGACCACCATCTCGTGCATCACCGCGCCTCGATTTTCGTGGGTGAATCGGATCGTCTCGCCCAGACGCACCTCGATGCGGTCCGGAACGAAGCGCATCTCATCGGTCATCACGATGGCGATCGCGCGCGAGACGGCTTTCGCGTCCCCCGCAATCCCCCATTGCTGCTGCTCCTTGGGGGTATCGGACGCTGCTTTGTCGGCATGCTCGGCATTGCCATGGGCGAACGCGCTGCGGTGAACGGCAAGCACACCGGCGGCAAGGCTGGTGGCAAGAAATCGACGACGACTTTTCATGGGAATCTCCTTCTCTGTGGGTTGAATCTTGTTGGTGTTGTCGTGGGGGCTGATTACGAGGCGATCGACTTCAATGCCCCTGATGGCCGGCAGGCTTGCGAACCGTCATCTCGACCGATCGCGCAGGCTCGGTGCGCGGCATGCTCGAGGGTCCGGCTGCAGCACTGCGCGCCGGTTCGGGTAGCGCCGCGCCCGCCCACTCGTAGGCCACCGTCCCCTTCGGGTGCTTGAACCAGCCCGGGTCGCGGTAGTCGCCCCGCTGCTGCTCGCGGCGCACCTTGAGCACGGTGAACATGCCGCCCATCTCGACGGCGCCGAACGGCCCCTGCCCGGTCATCATCGGCAGGGTGTTGTCGGGCAGGGGCATCTCCATCTCGCCCATGTCGGCCATGCCGCGCTCGCCCATCAGCATGTAATCGGGCACCAGCTTCTGGATGCCCTCGACCAGGCCGCGATGGTCGACGCCGATCATGGTCGGCACGTCGTGGCCCATCGCATTCATGGTGTGGTGCGACTTGTGACAGTGCATCGCCCAGTCGCCCTCCTCGTCGGCGATGAACTCGATCTGGCGCATCTGGCCGACGGCGACGTCGGTGGTGACCTCGGGCCAGCGCGACTCCGGCCGCGTCGGCCCGCCGTCGGTGCCGGTAACCTCGAACTCGTGGCCGTGGATGTGGATCGGGTGGTTGGTCATGGTCAGGTTGCCGATGCGCACCCGCACCCGGTCGCCCTTCCTGACATTGAGCGAGTCGATGCCCGGAAAGGCGCGGCTGTTCCAGGTCCACAGGTTGAAGTCGAGCATCGTGTTGATCTTGGGCACGTAGCTGCCGGGCTCGATGTCGTAGGCGTTGAGCAGGAAGCAGAAGTCGCGGTCCACGCCCGCGATGTGCGGGTGCGGCGCGCGCGGATGCGTGACCCACATGCCCATCATGCCCATCGCCATCTGCACCATCTCGTCGGCGTGCGGGTGGTACATGAAGGTGCCGGGGCGGCGGGCGACGAACTCATAGACGAAGGTCTTGCCCGGCGGGATCTGCGGCTGGTTGAGGCCGCCGACCCCGTCCATGCCGTTGGGCAGGCGCTGGCCGTGCCAGTGGATGGTGGTGTGCTCGGGCAGGCGGTTGGTGACGAAGATGCGCACGCGGTCGCCCTCGACGACCTCGATCGTCGGCCCGGGCGACTGGCCGTTGTAGCCCCACAGCCGCGCCACCATGCCGGGGGCGATCTCGCGCTCGACCGGCTCGGCGACGAGGTGGAACTCCTTCACGCCGTTGCGCATGCGCCAGGGGGCGGTCCAGCCGTTCAAGGTGACGACCGGGTCGTAGGGGCGTCCGTCTGGTGGCGACAGTGGGGCCGCCGTTACGGCGCTGGTCTGGATCACGGGCTCGGGCAGCGCCGCGAGCGCGGCGCGGTTGACGGTTCCGGCAGCGGCCAGCAGGCCTGCCCCGGCGAGAAAGCTGCGTCGGGTGGTCATGATCGTCTCCGGATAGGTCAGTGGCCACCACCGGCTTGCGCCGGTGATGCGCTTGATTGAAGGCTGAGCGGCGCGATCGGCTGGCCGAGCAGGCTGGCCTTGAGCCCAGCCTCGGCGCGCCAGAAGTCGCGTTCGGCCTCGATCGCCTGCACCACGCTCGCCGACTGCGCGCGCGCGGCGGCAAGCAGCTCGAACACGCCGATCAGCATCCCGTTGTACTGGAGCACCGACTCTTCGGTGATGTTCTGACGCAGCGGGACCACCTCGTTGCGGTAGTGGCGCGCGAGATCGTATGCACTGCGATAGCCCTCGTAGGCTACCCGGACCTGGGAGCTGGCGTTACTGGCAAGCTCGAGCGTGCGATTGAAGGCCGCGAGATAGCGGGCCTCGCCGCCGGCGCGCGCCGCGTCGCCGAGGTCGAACAGCGGCAAGGGCAGCTCGAGCTCGAAGCCGCGCTGGGTCGATTCGCCGGTCTCGCTGTTGCGCACGCCGGCCACATGCAGGCCATTGACGACGCTGGTGACCCGCGTGAGGCCCAGGCTCTTCGCCGTCCGGTCGAGATCGGTGCGGGCGATGCGCACGTCGAGCCGGTTCTCCAGCAACGCCGCACCGGCGGTGGCTTCGTCCATCGGCGCCTCGGGCAAGGCCGGCAACTGATCGGGCAGACGCAGCGCCTGCGCCTGGCTCGGAGTGAGGCCCAGACGCTGGATCAGGGTTTCGCGTGCGGCGGTGGCGTTCTGGCGGGCGCGGATCAGGTTGGCCGTTTCCTCGGCGGCGAGCGCCTGTTCGCGCGCGCGCTGCAGGCGGCTGAAGTTGCCGGTGGCCTGCATCCGACGGGCGAGCTCGGCAGCGGTCCCGGCGGCCGTGGCCACCTCCTCGCGGTAGCGCGCGACCTGTCGCGCCGCGACCGCATCGACCCAGGCCTGGCGCACTTCAGTGACGGTGCTCAACAGCGCAATCGAGGACTGCAGCCGGGTCTGCTGCTGGCGGAACTCGGCCTGCTCCAGCCGCGCGGGCAGAAACAGCAGGTCGAACAGCGAGATGCCGAGCGAACGGCCGATGTCGAGTTCGCGCCCCTCAGCGCCCGAGCGAAACAACCGCTCGAAGGTGAACACCGGATTGCCGATGCGGGCCGAACCGGTCGCATCCGCCGAGGCCACGGCGGCTTCCGCCAGCAGGGACTGGAACGCCGGGCTGTAGCCCAGCGCGATGCGCACCGCGTCGTCGATCGCCAGCGGCTGTGCGAGCAGGCGATCGACCTCGGCGCGCATCGCCTCGCGCTCAGGGTCCGAGCGCAGCCAGCGCACCTCGCTACCCGTCTGCTCGCGCGCAAAGCGCTCGACCTCAGCGAAGTTCTCATCGATCGCAACGCTGGCGCACCCGGTCAGCACGGTGGCGGCCAGCAAGGATATGGGGAGACTGGCTCTCATCGCTCGCCCCCTTTCGAAGTCGGCGTGAGGTGGCCCATGTGCCCGCCGAGACGTCCAGCCTCGTCGTTGGCATCCTTCCACGACCGCAAGGGCTCATCGACACGGTAGGGCCGATATTCGTTCAGGGGCGAGCGATACGCCGGCACGCGCTGTGGCTTGGGTGACCCAGACTGGGTCGCGGCAGGCGCGTGGTCAGCGGGATTAGACGGAGAGGAGGGCTCGGCCTGCGCGCCCGACACGAGCGCCACGGCGACGGCCAATCCTCCACCGAGGTGGATGAGTCGTCTCTGCATGGGGAATGTCTCTTTGTTGGTCTTGTGATGAATCGGACGCGGGGCGATCGACGAGGTCGCCGCTCCGCGTCCCGATGCTCAGTTGGGCATCGCCGGCTTGGCGGCCGGATGCATCTTCATCATGTTCTGCATCATGCCCATGTGCTCTTGCATCATCTTCATGTGCTCCTGCATGAGCTTGGGATCCATCATCATGCCGCCCATGGGTCCAGCCCCGGGTCCAGGACCACCACCCTTCATCATCGGACCAGCCCCCATCTGCCCCCCCATCATCGGGCAACCAGTGGGCGTGCCCTGCGATGCAGCCTCCAGGGCCTTGACCTGCTCTTCCATCAGGGCCATGCGACGTTCCGGGTTGGTCTCGGCACGGATCGACTTCATACGTTCCTGAAGCGCGGGGACACTCGCTGCGGGCGGCCAGGCCTGCACCGGATCGGTCGTCTGCGCGACGACCGGACTGCCATGCAAGGCTGCAGCCAGAGCGACGACGGGCATGAGCCCGGCGAGACGGTACAAACGCAGTTTCATGATCGATCTCCCATTGGTCGCGGGGTTCCGTCGCGGTACGGAACGCTGTGCCACGCAGAGCATCTTGCGCCCGCCTGCCTGTCGTTGGCCTGACCTGGAAATTACATTTCTGTAAGCCCGGGGGTTATCCAGCACCCCGGGCGCAAAATCGGGCACAGGCAGCACGAAGCGCGTAGGAGCGAAACAATGAAAATTCTGATCGTCGAAGACGAAGTGAAGACCGGCGACTACCTCCGCCAGGGGCTCACCGAAGCCGGGTTCGTCGTCGACCTTGCAAGAGATGGCCTCGATGGGCTCCACCTCGCCCTTAACGGTGACTACGACCTGGTCGTGCTCGACGTGATGCTGCCAAGGCTGGACGGCTGGGGCATCCTGCAAACACTGCGTCGCAGCAGTCGTGAGACCCCCGTGTTGTTCCTGACTGCCCGTGACCAAGTTGAGGATCGGGTCCGTGGTCTTGAGCTCGGCGCCGACGATTACCTGGTCAAGCCCTTCGCGTTTTCCGAGTTTCTCGCGCGGGTCCGCACCCTGCTGCGCAGGGGACGGGGTCATGAACCGGAGATCCTGCGCTCGGCAAACCTGGAGCTCGATCTGCTTCGCCGCAGGGTGACGCGATGCGGGCAGCGTATCGATCTGACCGCCAAGGAGTTTGCCCTGCTGGAACTGCTGCTGCGCCGCAAGGGTGAAGTATTGCCGCGCTCACTCATCGCTTCGCAGGTTTGGGACATGAACTTTGACAGCGACACGAACGTGATCGAGGTCGCCGTGCGCAGACTACGGGTGAAGGTCGACGACCCCTTTGAACCGAAGCTGATCCGCACCGTGCGCGGGATGGGCTACGTCCTGGAAGCGGTGGAGCCGAGCTGACGATGATCCGCATTCCCTCGCTGACGGCGCGACTGGCAACACTTTTTGCCGCCCTCACCGCAAGCCTGCTTGTCCTGGTGGCGGTACTCTTTGGGCGCATGTTGGACGCGCATTTCCAGGAGCTGGACATGCATGAGCTGCACGGAAAGATCACGCTCATCCGGAATACGCTGCAGGACCAGACTTCGAACCCGGGGCAATCAGAACGCCTCCAGGCACTTGAGCGCTCCTTCATTGGACACGAGAGCGTTGGGGTACTGCTTCGCGATGTCGAGGGACGCGTCCTGTACATCATCCATCCCGAGCATTTCACCGCCGCCCAGCGGGCAGGCGAACGCGTTTCGGGCGAGGTCACGGACTGGACGGTCGATAAGCGTCCTCATCGAGGGGTCGAGATAAGCATCCCGTTACCGAGCGTTGGCTCGAACGATCAAACAATCGAGGCGCTGGTCGCACTCGATCTGTCGCACCACGTCCACTTCCTCGCATCAGTACGTAACGCAACGTGGGCGGGCGTCGTCGTCGCAGCATTGGCGGCGGCGCTCTTCGGCTGGTTTGCTGCGCACCGTGGCCTCGCCCCGCTGCGCCAGGTCACCGAAACCGCCCGCAAGCTGTCTGCACGGCAACTGGCCGAGCGTCTCGCCATCGATGATGCACCGCTGGAGGTACGCGACCACATCGAAGCCTTCAATGGCATGCTCGCCCGGCTCGAGGCTGCTTTCCAGCGCCTCGGTGACTATTCGGCGGACATTGCCCACGAACTGCGTACGCCGATCTCGAACCTGATGACGCAGACCCAGGTGGCGCTGTCGCGGCCACGCACGAATGACGAATATCAGGACATCCTGGCGTCGAACCTCGAGGAATACGAGCGCATCGCACGCATGGTCAGCGACATGTTGTTTCTCGCCAAGGCCGAGGAGAACACCCTCGCGCACGCGGGCGAGGCGATCGACCTGGCCCGCGAGGCAGACGCACTGATCGACTTCTACGAGGCGCTGGCCGACGAGCGCCAGGTCCGCATCGTGCGCCAAGGCCAGGCGAGCGTTCAGGGTGATCGCCTGATGCTGCGGCGCGCCTTGTCGAACCTGATTTCGAATGCGCTTCGTCACACACCGAAAGAGGGACAGATCACGATCAGGATCGACGCGGACGCAGCCGGCGTAGGTCTCGCCGTGTGCAATGTCGGCGACCCCATCCCCGCCGATCAGATCGAGCGGATCTTCGAACGCTTCCATCGCGGTAGCGCCCAGCGCGAGTCTCGCGGTGAAGGCGCAGGGCTCGGACTTGCGATCACGCGTTCCATCGTGCAGGCCCACGGGGGTCACATCACTGCGCGCTCCGCTGAAGGTGTCACCTGCTTCACGATCACCTTGCCTCGCAATGCCGCCTCATTGCCTTCCTGATCCTGCAAAGTCGACCGGGGTCCCGACTGTCTGACGGAAATGTAATTTTGAGGTCAGCTTCCCGTTGGGCTCAAAGTGCCAAACTATGCCTCGACGCCGTCAACCGGAAGACGAACATGAAGACGAAAACTGTGCTCGGCGGGCTCCTGGCAAGCCTGATGATCGTGAGCGGCGCAGCGTTTGCGCAGGGGCCCGTACGCGTAGAGGTCTACAAGAGCGCTTACTGCGGGTGCTGCGGGAAATGGGTCGAGCACCTGAGAAAGAACGGCTTCGATGTCGTGACGAAAGACGTCGATGACGTCCCCGCAGCCCGCAAGGCACTGGGCATGCCGGACAAATACGGCTCATGTCACACGGCCAAGGTAGGTTCCTACTCCGTCGAGGGGCACGTCCCTGCGGACGACATCCGACGGCTTCTCTCCGAGTCCCCAAAGGCCATCGGACTGGCTACGCCGGGCATGCCGCAGGGGTCGCCGGGGATGGAGACGTCGACCCCGCAACCCTATGAGACACTCCTGGTCGGGCTTGACGGAAGCGCGGCGGTTTTTGCCCGACACTGACGGCAGAGCTGGTGAGCATCGGCTTCAAGAGCGCAGTGCCGGCCAACTTACGAGCCACGTTGGCCTCAGCTCGCTCTATGGCTGGTTCCGGAGCTCACCGGTCGCTGGAATGACGATTCTGCTACTACCATGTGTGGCAGCAAATGGCCGGGTCGAGCCAAAGTGTGGTTCAAGTTGGTCGCCGTAAACCAGTCATCCACGCGGATCCATCGAGGGAAATTCTGACCGGATCGCCAACGGCAGGTGATGGCCGAATGCTGTCTGCCACCTTAGTCTAAGATCAAGCAAGCACCGCGCCGTAGAAAACTGCTGTCATGAGCGCTTCCGCCAGTCCCATGGCGCCATAGGAGCTCTATCCGCCCAGAGCCCGCGCCCTGCGCTTCGGGCCTCGTCCTGCAGACGGTACAGCGTCTCGTCCTTCGCGTAGCGGTCGTACACCCAGGCCAAGCCACGGCGCACTTGTGCGGCATTCGCATCTACGCCGGCGCAGGTTACGCGGCCAACGATGCGCTTGTACCGATCCACGTCGATGACCCGCACCTCCGCACGCTTCTCGTGGCAAAGCTCACCGAGTGACTGCCGGGAACGAGTACCGAAGGGCTGTCGCTTCTCCGGCGCGTCGATCTCCGCCAACCGAACCTTGACCTGCTGGAAGTCCTCGTTCAGAACGGTCAACGTATCACCATCGGCGATCGCCACCACGAGACCAACGACGAGTGCTGCGGTCCCCGCCACTACGTTGACCCGCCGGCGGCCCTGGTCTTCTTCTTCGGACGGCCGAACTGGCGGAACTCGTCAAAGATCGCTGCAGCCTTTGTATCCGTACCGAACGCGATGTTCAGTAGCACCTGGACGGAGTCAGGGATCTCGCGGCCCGACTCGTAACGACTCCCGCCGCTCTGGGTAACTTGGAAGTGCGCCCAGAACTCGGACTGGTTCAACCCGAGCGTGCGGCGCAGCTCACGCACTTCCTCGCCGGCGTAAATTTTCAGTTTCACCGCATTTCCTCAATTCTCGAAACGCATATCTTATGCCCAAAGGCCGATCCGGGCATCTTGTTCCTACCACGACGTGGCGCAGGCTCGCGCGGCAATGTACAGTCCCGAACGCGGGGAGCTTGCGCTGCTATCGAGCCAATACCGCCGGAATTTCGTCCCACTTGGTCGTGTAGCTCGGCGACAACCTGTTCCGACGCATCTCCCATGGCCGCGCGATCCCCTCGACAGCGAACTGCAAAGTCCTGCGCCCGTAGCGCGCGTTGATCTGGTCAAGCACCTGCATCAGCGCCTGCGGCCGACCGCCCGCTTCCTCCTCGGCACCGAACAGCGAGGCCTGGCGCTGATGCAGCGGAATCAGGTCGAGCAGCATGATCCCAGCCTTGTGATAGGCGTACCCGTCCCGATAAATCCGTCGCAGGATTCTGAGCGCCCAGGCAGTCAGAACCCGGGTGTCATCTGATGGCTCAGGCAAGGGCAGAGCTATCGAGTTCTGATATTGGGGTGCATCGGGCTTGAAGATGTTGGTCCGGATGTAGACCTGCACGACGCCGGCCAAACAACGCTGCCGCCGCAGTTTCTCGGCAGCCGTGGCCATGTGGCTCGCGACCGCCTCCTCGAGCTCACGTCGCTCGGTGAGCAGACGGCTGAAGGAGCGGCTGGACATGATCTGCTGCTTCGCCGGCGCAACCTCTTCGAGCGCCAGGCAGGACAGGCCGCGCAGTTCTCGGACCGTGCGCTCGAGCACGACGGAGAAGCGCCGCCGGATCAGATCGGGATCGGTCCTGCGTAACTGCTCGACGGTGCGAATCCCCATCTCGTCAAGCCGCTGTGCGATTTTGCGCCCCACGCCCCACACTTCTCCAACGTCAATGGTGGCGAAGAGGCGGCTCAGCGCATCGTCGGAGATGACCGTAAAATCGCACACGCCCTCGCTGCCCGCGAGCCGCTTCTTCGCACAGTGGTTGGCGAGCTTGGCCAAGGTCTTCGTGGGCGCGATCCCCACGCACACCGCTAACCCGAGCCAGTCGGCGACGCGCTGGCGGATGCGCTGACCGTAGTCAGCGAGATCCGGCTCGACGCCAGTGAAGCCGCTCAGTTCCAGGAAGCTCTCGTCGATGCTGTAGACCTCGACGTTCGGTGAGAACCCGGACAGGACCTCCACCACGCGGTTGCTGAGATCCGCGTAGAGGGCGTAGTTCGACGAGTAGGCGACCACCCCCTGGCGCTCGGCTGCCTCACGGATCTGGAACCAGGGGGCGCCCATCGGAATCCCGAGCGCCTTGGCCTCGGCCGAACGGGCGACGACGCAGCCGTCGTTGTTGGAGAGCACGACAACCGGGGTGTACTTCAGGGTCGGGTCGAACAGCTTCTCGCACGAGGCGTAGAAGTTGTTGCAGTCGACGAGGGCGAAGATCGGCATCGCCTCCCCGCTCAGACCGGCATGCGCTTAAACTTGCCAACCACGACGCCCCAGATCACGCAGTCCATTTCGGCGGTGACCTCGAGCACGCGGTACTTCGGGTTCTCGGCCTCCAGCGCCATTCGCCCACCCTGGCGATACAAGCGTTTCACCAGCCGCAGCCCATCGACGAAGGCGACGACGATGTGGCCATGTCGGGGACGGACGCTCT
The DNA here is from genome assembly GCF_051280715.1 of Thauera sp. AutoDN2. NCBI lineage: Bacteria > Pseudomonadati > Pseudomonadota > Betaproteobacteria > Rhodocyclales > Zoogloeaceae > Thauera > Thauera sp. AutoDN2. The sequence continues at coordinate 21,109 of NZ_JBNCAR010000039.1, forward strand.
TGTCGACGACCAGGATGTCCCCATCAAAGATCTCAGCGCCTTCCATCGAATCCCCCTGCACCGGAAAGAAGAAGGTGCTGACCGGGTTGCGGACCAGGTACTCGTTGATGTCGAGGCGCGACTCCTCGTAGTCGGCCGCAGGCGACGGGAAGCCCGCAGAGAGCTTGACTGCATCGATCGGGAGCGCCAGCCGCGGTGCCCCAGGCAAGGGCACGAAGACGCCCTGTGCGATGGCAAAATCCGGTGGTGGGAAAACAGCAGGGTTCGACATGGCATCGCGCCTAATCCTTGGCGCTGTATTTTCTTACAGTACCTCACCAAGTGGCAAGCCGATGCATCCCCGTCCCCCGCATCGGGGATAATGGCCGCCCGGAGACCCGCACCGTCACCCCATGTGCGCAAACTACCGCCCTGCCTCACGTGAAGCGCTTTCTGCGCTTCCGCTGCCACCACCGGACTTCGGCTACGGCGAGGCCTATCCTGGCTCGGTCGTGCCCGTCGTGACGAACTTCGCCCCCAGGCAGTGGGTGCCCGCCATTTTCGGACTCGTCCCGGCCTGGGCGCACGACCTGAAGATCATCCGCTCAACGTACAACGCACGCTCGGAGACGCTCGGCGAAAAGCCCTCGTTTCGCCACGCCTGGCAACGCGGGCAACTGTGCATCATCCCGGCCGAGGTGCAATGCTCTCAACTTAACGCTCCCTTATAGGACATATGCAAATGTGGCTTGCTTCGGGGCGGTCGTGGGTAGCTTCTGCCTGGCTGGATGCGGCATCG
>NZ_JBNCAR010000040.1:0-21830 GCF_051280715.1 Thauera sp. AutoDN2
CGTCCCGGTGTACGCGCCGCTGTACGGCCACCTCGCCACGGCGCTGAGCCGGTAGCTCTGCCTGCGCCATCAGTCTCTCCTGCTCCATCGTCGTTCTCCAGAAGTGAGTTCGGAGATGCAACGATCGATGATTCGGCTCTGATCGGGAACTACGGGGTTGCTCGGACGGTTACAGCGCACTGTCGATACGGTTGACGATGCCGGCGCCGTCTGAGCCCAGCACCTCGGCGTGTTCGGTGAGCAGGTCGCGCATGGGCACCATGGCGGCCCAGCCGGGCTGGGTGTTGTAGCTGATGTAGAGCACGCCACCCACTTTGAGCTTACGGCGCACGAAATCGACGATGACCGCGCGGTTCTCGTCGCTGATCCAGCTCCAGATGCCGTGCAGGCCGATGTAGTCAAAGTCCGGCAGCTCGGCGCGGCTGCAGAACTGGCCGAAGGCTTCATCAAACAGCTGTGCGCCGGAGTCCGCCACGCGGGCCAGCTCCTGGGCAAAGCCGGCCTGGGCGGGGTTGAAGTCGGTGCCGCTCCACTGCACTACGCTGGCGGCCGCGTGCAGGTTGGCGCTCATGCCCTGGCCAAAACCCAGCTCACAGGCACTGCCCACTTCAGGCGCCACCAAACCGGCATTGAGGAAGGCCAGGCGCACGCGCACGGGGTTCAGTTCGGTGTAGTAGCCGTAGGTGTAACCAATGTCGGCTACGTAGCCGGCGGTCCAGTCTGACATACGCAATCCTTTCGTGTGTAGGGTCTTCTCTGAAGACATCGCGAGTCGATGCGCTCAGAAAAAACCCCACCCCTCTTGCGAAGGATGGGGTTCGTAGGCTTACACCTCAAGCCCCGGTGTGCTGGGGCTTGTCTCTGGCGAGATTAGATGTACAGCAGGGTGCCTTGGCCGACTTCGTTGAAGGACGAAGCGGACAGATCCACCAGGCCGGTCAGCTTGACGATGCTGTCAGCGCCATTGGTGAAGGCAGCGTCGCCGTCGATGTCCTGAACGATGAAGGTGTTGCCACCGAACTGGAACCAAGCGATGCCATGGGTGCCACCGGACACCAGGTCTGCCGCCTTGGCAGCTTCGGTCACATAGTTGTCGAAGGTGGCTTCGGCAATCAGGGTGACCTTGGAGCTGGCGAAGTTGGCGTTAACATTGCTGGCGAACTTGATGGTTTCGCCCTTGGTGAAGTCGGTGATGGTGGCAGCAGCACCGGCGTTGGCAGCCAGGAAAGTGCTCACGTCGAACTGATCCACACCATCGCCACCGGTCAGGGTGACCGCGCTGGCGACACCACCATTAACCTTCAGCACGTCGTTGCCGGCACCGCCAATCAGCACGTCGTTGGCACCACGCGCGGTCAGCACGTCGGCAGCGGAGCCGCCCTTCACGGTGGTCGCCGCCAGGTCGGAAGCCACCGTGCCGATGGTCAGCACGCCGGATGCGGTGCTACCGTCGATCAAGGTGACAGCCGTGCTGGTGGCAGCCAGATTCAGGGTCAGGTTGCCTTCACCGGTCACATTGATGGTGGCAGCCTTGTCGGCATTCAGCGTCAGAGTGTTGGTGGAAACATTGGCCTTGCCGGCTGCCGTTGCGGTGATGTCGGTGTCGTTGGCAGTGATGTTGATGGTTTCAACACCGGCAGCCTTCACGGTACCAATGGTGGTGCCCGTAGCCGCATTGGCAATCAGGTTGACCACATCGCTACCACCGGTGGCATCTGCCAGCTTGACTTCAACGCCAGCTTGAGCCACGGAGGCAGAGAGGTCGCCGTTCAGTTGCACGGTAGCACCCGTCAGCATCTTGTCCAGGACCAAGCCGAAGTCGCCGGCGCCGTTACCGTTAGCGATGACGTAGTTGATGTCGTCCAGGTTATCCAGGTTGACCGTGCTGTTGGCACCCAGTGCGCCAACTTCCAGGCGCTCGAAGCTGGTGATCTTGTCCTGGAAAGTCACGCCAGCAGTGCGAGCAACCGCAGCTGCAGCGGACAGCACGATGGTGTCGGTACCGTCACCACCCTTCAGTTCAACCGTCGGGTCGATCGCGAGGGCTGCAGACAGATCCAGACGGTCGTTGCCAGCACCCAAGTCGATAGCCTTACTGATAGCGGTAGCAGCGTTGGCCACAGACACGTTATCCACACCGGCACCGCCAGTGTAAGTAGCCTTGTCGCCATTGATGGTCACGGTGACGGTACCGGTGGTGCCGGTGGTGTCGACCGATTCAACGGTGTCATTGACAGCAGCGTTCAGGCTCAAGCCAGCGGTCTCGGTGACCTTGACGGTCTTGAGCGCAGCCAGGTCGGTCGTCGATGCGTCGAGCAGGCCGGTGCCGGAAACGTTCAGCGTCTCGGTGGCAGCTGCCGTCAGGACGACGTAGTTGTTGCCAGTGGACTTGACGTTCAGGGTGGTCGGAGCCAGGGTCAGCGTGACTGCGCCAGCTTGGGTGGTCACAGCGGCATCACCGTTGTAGTAACCAGAGAAGCCAACCTTTTCCAGATTCAGCGCCAGTGTCGCAGCGGTGTCGGCCACGACGATGCCAGCGGCAGCGGTCACTTTGCCAGCACCGTAGGTCAGGCCGCTGTTGGACAGGTTCAGGGTTTCCAGCACGGTGGTGGTCGTGGTGGTGGAGTTGGCGTAACCATCGACCGTGATGGTCTTGATGGTGCCGTTGGCATCCGTCACACCCACTGCGCCGTTGGCCACGCCCAGCACGCCAGCCTTGGCGGCGACGGCTGCGACCGCGTTGCCACTGTAGGCGCCCGGCACCGAAGCGACAGCACCACCACCATCGGTGATCGCAGTAGCAGCGGTGGCGCTGGTGAAGGTCACCTTGGCCTGAGTGGCGCTGACCGTTTGCACGGCGCCGGAGGTCCAGCCATCGGTTACGCCGCCAGTCGCATCGGTGTAGATACCGAGGGAAGCGGAAGCATTACCCTGCTTGGCGTCCTTGGCCAGGTTGGCGAAGGCGGAAGCGGCTTCAGCAGCGGTCAGATCCTTGTTGGCGGTGAAGGTCAGAACGCCTGCGCCGAAATCGACAGCAACCGTCTGGCCAGCCGTCATCGCAGCAAAGGTCACATCCTGAGTGGCAGCCTTGGCGGCCACAGCAGTGACGGCAACGACTTCAGCAACCGATGCGTCCTGCTTCACGGTCACTTCGGTGGTGGCAGCATCGCCATTGATGGTTACCGCACCTTGGGTAATGGTGGCCCCCGTGGTGTCGGCCGCAGCGGCAGCCGCGTTGCTGGTGGCGACTTGGGTCACGGAAATGGTCTTGCCACCGGTGACACCGACGGTTGCCAGGGTGGCATCCGTGCCGGCCGTGCTGGCCTTGCCAGTCATGCTGACAACCACATCGCCCTTGGCGGCGGTAGCAGCACCCACGGCGACCGTGCTGGCGGTTACTACGTCGGTCAGTGCGACGTTGATGTTGTTGCCGCCGTCGACGGCCGTGGCGGCAGCAGTGGCCAGCGCAACGGACACGTCGGTAGTCGCACCTGCATCAGCGTTGATGGCGCCAGCCGTCTTGGTGATGTTCAGGTTGGTCACGCCGGTCAGCGTGGTGGTATCAACCGTCGTGCCGCCAGCTGCAGCACCCTGAACTTCGATGATTTCGACGTTGCTCAGATTGGCCAGCGGAATGTTGGTGGCTGCATTGGTCGCCACCTTCAGGGTGTCGGTACCGGCGCCGCCGTTAATCACGTCAAGCGCGCTGAGGGTGTTGAGCTCAGCATCACCTGCGTCAACAGAGCCAATGATCGTATCGTTGCCCGAGGTGCCAGGAACGTTATCCAGACCCTTAGTGAGCATAATAGCCAGTTACTCTGCAATCTCTTTGTAAGTCAAAGACTTACGCGCGTTTTGAAGCCTCCCAAGCGCCCATTTCCGACCACTTTCATACCGCAAAAGGCATATTTTTAGTCTAATCGGATATTTTCTTTGTCTTTTCAAAGACTTAGCCGCGCTCCCTACCTATATAGACGCAATTTACATCCAATCCGACGTACCAACTTCCTACCAACCGAAGCCATCAAGTAAAAAAGCCACCCTTTGTTGCTCCTTGGGTGGCTTTTGTTGCTTTTCGGCTTGACTTGCTGGTTGTCTCATTGTGGCGCTTGAGGCGGTTTTTGTGCCTTCAGGATCACCCCTATCGCGCCGTCGTCCCGCGTGACGAATTCGATGCCGGCCAGGCTCAGTGCCTTGACCACTTTGTTCAGTGTCGAGCTGCGGCTGTCGGCCAGCGCTCCTTCCATGCGCAAGAGCGCCGACATCGAGATGCCCGAGGCCTGCAGTAATTCCTCCCGGCTCCAGCCCAGCATCGCGCGTGCGGCGCGGATCTGTCTTCCGTCGATCATGGTCGACTCCTTTACGGTTTGATTGGCAAATTTCTCTGCTTGTTTAGATGCTTTTTATGTCTTTTGCGGCGCATTGTATCGTAGTATGGCCTCACGTTGTAAGAGGAGAAAGTCCATGCCAGCACAAGCATTGAGTACGGAGTTTTTGGCGACCTTGCCCGGTCGTGTGCCTGTCTCCGGGGCCGTGAGTTACTTCGATACGGAGATCAAAGGGTTCTTGCTGGAGCACCGCACCAGTGGCGGGGCGACCTTCTACTTTCGCTACCGCGATGCGGCAGGCAAGGTGCGGATGAACAACATCGGCCGGGTCGATGAGATCGCGCTAGCGGATGCGCGGGCCAAGGCGCACCAGATGAAGCAGATGGTGACCGAAGGGGGCGACCCGAAGCTGGAGAGCCACCGCTTCAAGGATGTGCCGACCCTGGCGGCGTTTGTCGCCGAGCGCTATCTACCCTACGCCAAGACAAGAAAGCGCAGCTGGGAGTGTGATGACTCGTTTTTGCGCAACCATGTGCTGCCTGCGTTTGGCTCTTACCGGATGAACCGTGTGACGCGCTCGGATGTGGTGGCGTTTCACCACAGCTTGCTGGATAAGGGCTACGCGGCTGGTACCTGCAACCGGATGCTGATTCTGCTCAAGTTCGTCTACAACTGCGCGATCCGCTGGGACGTGCTGCCCCCGACGGGCAATCCTTGTGTCGGGGTGGATGAGTTTGAGAACACGGTTTCACGGGAGCGGTACCTGACGACCGAGGAGGTGCAGCGACTGTTTGACGAGTTGGACACCAACCGCAATGTGCAGGTGGGCCAGGTGATCCGGCTGCTGCTCTACACCGGTGCTCGCAAGCGCGAGGTGCTGGATGCCAAGTGGGAGGAGATCGATTTCAGCCGGCAGTTGCTGACGGTGCCACCCGGTCGCTCGAAGTCGAAGAAGCCACGCCACATTCCGCTGTCGGATGCAGCCATCGAGTTGCTGCAGTCACTGCCTCGGCAGGACGACATCCCCTGGGTGTTTTTCAATCCGAAGACCAAGAAGCCGCCGGTGTCGATCTTTTACGCCTGGGACTCGATCAGGAAGAAGGTGGGCTTGGGCGAAGTGCGGTTGCACGACCTGCGCCACAGCTACGCGAGTTTCCTGGTCAATGCTGGGCGGTCGCTGTATGAGGTGCAAAAGCTCCTCGGCCACCACGATCCGAAGGTGACGATGCGCTACGCGCACCTGTCGCCGCAGGCGATGCTGGAGGCGGTCAATGTGGTGGGGAATGTGGTCGCCGGAGCCAGGGTGGGTCGGCCGGTGGCGGCTGCCAACCAGCCGCAAGCGGCAGTAGCCACCGCCTGATTTGTCCGAAGAGTGTTGATTACTTTCGGACAAGAATTCTGGATGCCTCTCATTTGTCCGATTTGTGTATATACTATTCGGACAGGAGGGCGCCATGCGAGGTCCCAGTCTCAATCTCAAATCACAGATCAGCCATCGCGTCGCCGGGCATCAGCCGGGCTACGTGTGGACGCCTGTCGACTTCCTCGACCTCGGGCCACGCGATGCCATCGACAAAGCGCTACAGCGCCTGGTGGCAACGGGAGATTTGCGGCGTGTGGATCGCGGCCTCTACGATCAGCCCCGACACAATGCACTGACCGGCAAGACTGCGGCACCCGACTACCGCAGCGTGATTGATGCGGTCAGCCGCCGAGACCAGGTGCGTGTGTTGGTCGACGGCATGACCGCTGCCAATGCCCTGGGACTGACCGATGCCGTGCCTGCCCAGGTGGTGGTGCATACCGATGGACGCCTACGTCCCATTCAATTGGGCAACCTCACCATCCAGTTTCGCTTGACGGCCGCCAGCAAGTTGTACTGGGCTGGCCACCCGGCCATGCAGGTCGTCCAGGCATTGCACTGGCTGCGCGACACCCTGTCTGAGCAGCGCGATGCCGTCATCGCCCGACTCAAGCGATTGCTCGCCAGCGACGCCAGCGGGGCGCTGAAAGACGACCTCCAGCAAGGACTGCCCACACTGCCTGCGTGGATGCAGGACCTGCTGCGCGAAATCCTGAGAGAAACCGACGACTCCGGTGCGAGCAGCAATGCCTATTTTATGGCCCCAATGCAACCTGCGTTTCCCGCTGCGCGGCACGTAGCGCAAGGAGCCCATCGATGACACCCGGATTCCAGGACATCATTGCTGCGGCGGAAGCGGATCGCCGTGACTTGTTCCTGAGCACGTCTATGCGGCTGGGCACGCCCATTCAGAATGTCGAGAAAGACTTCTGGGTGTGCTGGGTGCTGGACCTGCTGTTCAACGGGGCCGGTGCTGATGAACCCCGGCTGTTGTTCAAGGGCGGCACGTCCCTCTCGAAGAGCCATGGCCTGATTTCCCGGTTTTCCGAGGACATCGACATCACCGTCTTTCGAGAGGATCTGGGTCAGGCGGTTGATGTGCAAGACCTGGAAGGCCTGAGCGGAAAAAAGCAGCGCGCGCATCTGAATGCAATCAAGGAAGCCTGCCAGCGCTACATCACCTCGACGCTCAAGACACGCCTGACCGCCAGCATTGCGTCGGCGTTTGAGCGGGCAGGATTGCCCTTCAATCCGTCGGCGGTCACATTGGACCCCGACGATCCGGATCAGCAAACCCTGCTGATCGCCTATCCGGCTGTGAGTGCCCAACCTGGGGACTACAACCCGCCGACCGTAAAAATCGAAGCCGGGGCCAAGTCTGCGCTCGATCCGCACCGCGCCACCACGGTCAAGCCCTACCTGGCAGAGGATGTGCCGAACCTGATGCTGAACGTGACCAACGTCGTGACCATCGACGCCGAGCGGACGTTCTGGGACAAGGTGGTCATTCTTCACGGTCAGCGTCGCTGGTTTGAGCGACGCGGTGAGCTGCGTCGCCAAGGGCAGCGCGTCTCCCGTCACTACTACGACATCTACCGTCTGCTGCGCAGCGATGTCGGCCAACGTGCGGCGTGCGATCTCGACCTGGCCAGAGACTGCGCACGGCACGCCCGGATGTTTTTCAACAGCAGTGATCTGGATTTGGCCACCGCCCATCCTGGGACATTTGCTCTGTCGCCACTATCGGCAATGGATGCCCAACTGCGCCGGGACTACACGGCCATGGCTGGGATGATCTTCGGCGAAGTGCCTGAGTGGGAGAGCATTGTCGAAACCATTCAGCAATTCGAAGAACAGGTCAACGCGGGCGACAGCCAGTGACGAACACCGCACTGACCGAGTAATTGCGCAAATTTGCGCCTTTTCTGCAGGACGACCGCCCAGGGCCGTCCCTGGCCACAAATCCGCCAATTGGCGGATTTACCCGCTGGCCAGCAGGTCGAGGATGCGCAATTTTGCGCACCCACCCAGGCGGCAGCGCCGGCAGCACACCGTTATGCAAATTTGCTGATCGGTGCCCACCTCGACAAATTCCGCCCATGGGCGGATTTCCGGCAGCAGACGCAGAGATGCAAATTTGCATCTCTCGGGCACGCCATCGCTACTGGGCTAACTGCTGACTACCACCGAAACCATGCCAATTGGCAAGATTTCCCTTCTGGTGGCGCACGCGACTGACCTTCGGCAAATTTGCCGAAGGTGATCACCGGGTCAGCAAGTCGCGCCTTGCACCCAGGAGATGCCAATTGGCAACTCCATGGCCTGCCGTGCCCACCATCCGGAAACCGGCAAATTTGCCGGTTTGCTCCGCCCCTGCAGGCTGCCTGCGCCAATTGGCGGAGCCTGCGCTCCTCCCCAAATTCGCACATTCACGAATCCGTCGCAAGCCCTCAGAAAGCGCTTGGCTTCACGGGCGAACAGAGCGTGAATGGCATCGTCCATCAACCCCCAGGAGCCAACGATGCCCACAACCCAACCCCAGGCCATAGACGCCTACCTGCAGCACATCGCCACCATCCGCAGCCAGATTGAGGCGTTGCAGCGCCACGCCGACGACCACTTCGGTCACGACCCTGAGCACATCCACTGGGGCCACGTCGGCGATCTCACCCGCATCGAGAACGGCCTGCGCGAGGTGCTGGCGCTCCTCGATAGCAGCGACAAGTAATCACCAGGAGAACCACCATGTCCGCACAAACTTCCCCCATCACCGAACGCCAACTGGATCTCATCACCCGCGCGCATTGCGACGCCGGTGGCTTGATCGAGCCGCTACTGGCCCTCAAGGGCGGCGCCAAACTGAAGATGATCGCCAGCCTCGCCAGCCGCCACCTGATCGAACAGGCTGATGGTCAATGGCGCCTGACCCCCACGGCTATCGCGATCATCAAGGGCGACGCCCAGCCGGAGGATGTACTGCCGCCAACCCCGACGGTGACAACGACAGCCACCGAAATCACTGCAGCCACGCCGTTGCAAACGACAGTGCCGCCCGATGACCCGGAGATGGAAGCCGCCGTGGTGGCAGCTGAGGCTTCCTGGCAAGCCGTGCAGGAAACACCTCGCGTGCGGGCCGACAGCAAGCAGGCCCAGGTCATCGCCCTACTGCAACGACCGCAAGGCACCTCGATTGCCGAGATCATGGCGATCACCGGCTGGCAAGCGCACAGCGTTCGTGGCCTCTTTGCCGGAACGCTCAAGAAGCGCGGCATCGTGGTCACCTCCGAGAAGACCGAAGGCGGCGAGCGGGTGTATCGGGTCGCTGCACCTGAAGCCGCCCGCCCCTGATCAACCGGGCGCAGACCGGGTTGCCAACACCTGCGCAACCCGGCGCCCTCACTGCGTCAAGCCCTCACGCCACCAACTCCTCCAGCGCCTGATGGATCGCACGGTCAAGCAACTCGGCCACGCCCCGCACATCGGGCTTGTCGACCACCAGCGCCACGATCTCCGGGGCCACCTTGTTGGGGATCTGCTGCATCCGGTCTCGCAGCTGACGCGCCAGCGTAAAGACCTTGGCGTCCACCTCGTCCTTGCTCACCAGCTTGTCGCTGCGCTCCTCGAACTCCAGTTTTGCCAGCCGGGCGGCGTAGGTTTCTCGCACGGCGCGGGCCTTGTGATAGTCAACGCCACGCGCTTCATCACCAGCCGAAGGGGTGGGCGGTGTGGTGGATGGGCGTGAGGTTGCCATGGGCGTTGCCACCCGGGTTGCCACGCGTTTTGCGCTGGACAGCGGCGCGGGCCGGGTGTGCTGCTGCCACTGCGCATCGGCTTTGGCCGGATCGATGCTGCCATCGGCTTCTTTGTGGATACGCCCGGCAGCAATGGCCTTGCGCACGGCTTCGTGACTGACGCCGCGATGTTGGGCATACGCCCGGATAGACATTCCCATGAGTGATTCTCCTGTGAGGATGGAAGGGATGAAATGCGGACCGGTGAATGGCGGCTGGCAACTGGCAACCGGCAACTGGCAACCTTTTTTCAGTCGCTGACGCTAGCGAAGCGCCGCGGTGCGTCCGGCCCGCGCATTTACTTTCGCCAGGGAGGACCCGTTGTCCTTTGGCGTGGGTGGTGTTGGTGTTCGGGCATGTGTGTTCGCTCGGGTTGCGTGCTACCCCCGGATGCAACCGTCACGAACGTCACCACCATCACAGCCCCACCGAGAACCAGCACGGTGTGACGGTGGTGATGGTTGTGACGGTGGTTTGCCGGGGTCGCAACACCCCGGCGCAAACACACACTAGCTGCGACGCCTGCCTTCACGTCGGCGGTGCTGTTGCTGGCGCCAGCGCGCCATCGTCAGTCGGCCCATCCGCTGGGTCTCGCGCCACAGCGCCTGACGCATCCGGCGCATGGCCTGGGGCAGCATCAGCGGCAGCAGCCCTGACCACTGCGCCCAAGACGGTGAGCCCTTCTTGCGGCGCCTGCCCGGCAGTGGCGTAGGCGCCACCGACGGCTTGGCCGGGCTGTTCTGGGCGGTGAACCAGCGCTGCTGAGGTAGCTGGAGTTGCTGAGGCTGCCTGGCCATCGGCTCGCTCTGCTCCGGCGCTTCCACCGGCGGTGGTGCGACCTGCACCGTGGGCAGAGGCTGGTGCATCTGACGCAGCCAACGCAGGGTCAGGTCGTCCAGCTGCTGCGGGGCAATCCGTGTGGGCTGGCGGGTTAGCGGCGCACTGGGGATGATGCCGGTGGTCATGCTGGTAGTAATCGGCTTCTTGACGTCCATCACTGCCTCCTCACAGCTGCTCAAGCTCAGCATCCAGCTGCCTGGACGCCTGAGCCACCAGTTCGTCGGAGAGCTTGATCACGTACTTGCGCTGCTCAAGGTACGGGCTCCAGTCGTAGGCCGCCGAGGTGGCACGGGCAATGACCGGCAGCAGCGGCTCCAGCTGTTCGTGCATCTCGATGTCTGACACCAGATAGCGGGCGTACTGGTAGGCGCGGCGGGCATCGTGGCGCGCTTGTGGCAAATCGGCCCGGGAAGCATCGACCGCCTGCAACTGCTGCTGCAAGGTCTCCAGGCTGGTCTTGGCCAGTCGCACTTCCAGCTCGGCTTGAATGAGCGCTGTCGGCGGGGCAAACGCTGTCTGGGCGGCCTCGTCGCTGTCCGTGCTGTCCGCCCACTGCTGCGAAGCCACCAGCGTCTCCTCCTTGACCTTCACCTCGGCTTTGGCCAGCCGCGCCTCGATCTTGGCGATCTGATCCTGCAGGCGTTCGCGCTCGGCTTGGGTCTGGCGATCCTTCTGCGACAGCGCTTTCAAGGCGGCTTGCGCTTCTTGCAGCTTGGTCGGCGCCTCCACGATGGGACGCAGTTCGCGTACCTGCTCCTCCAGGCTGCGCAGGTGGCTGACCAGCGGCTGCACGATATCGTGCGCTGCCGTCACCCGTGCCCACTGCCTATCCTCCTGCGGGCTGCGCTCCACGCGGCGCGGGTTGAGGCTGTCCTTGATGCGTTGGTATTCGGCCTGCTCGGCGTCGTAATCGGCCTGGGCCTGAGCGTGGGCCTTGCGGGTTTTAGCGAGCTCGCGCTCGACCTGCTCGAACTCGGCCTTGATGCGGGCGTAGTAACCACCGCTGCTGCCAGCACTCTTTTTGCTGAAAGGGTTGAGTCTCATCATCATCTCTCCTGTCGGTTAGCGTTGTTGGGCTTTCTGGGCTTCTTGCGCACGCTTTCTGGCCGCGCGCACCAGCGGGCTTTTCTGATCGTCGGCGCCGTCGCCTTGCGTGGGCGCATCTGCTGCGGTGTCGGCATCGGCGCGCTTGCCCAGACCGCCGTACTGCTGGGCGTAGCGGCGGCAGGCAGCGATCAGGGGGCTTTCTTCAATCGCCGGGCTTGGCGATGTCGATGCCAGGGGTGACGTCCTGGTGGGCAGTGCCGTACTCACTGGCTGCGCAACCTGCGGCTGCGGACTCAGCGGCACCCGGGCATGCGGCGACTGCGTGATGAACGTGAACCGGCGGCGCGGCTGCACAGGCACAAAGGTGGCGTTGGGGATGGGGCGTGGTCTATTCACGGTGTGCTCCATAACGAATGCCGCCCACAGAAGTGGGGGTGACGCTGGGCGGCGTGGCGTCGGTCGATGGGTGTTGTGTACTGATGCGCCACAGCGCACCGTCGCGCCCATGGCCCATCGGGGTGATGTCAATGCCCTTGCTGCGGTAGGCCGGCGCGATACGGCGCAGCTGATCGGCCAGCCCCTTCGGAGAACGGGGCCAGCTGCTGCGGTCGGTCACGGCGTGCAGGTTGAGCAGGTCGTAGAGTTGGCCGGCGGTGCCTTGCCAGTGCCAGGGCAGCACACGCTCGCCGAGGTATTTCTCCAGCGCCTGGGCCACGGCGTTGCTCTCCAGTGCTCGGTCCACACCTGCACGCACCATCTGGGCGTAGCGCTGCTGGAATTCACCGGCGGCAAAGCCCAGCGCACGGGCCACGGCTTCACCCAGCCGCTCGAAATCGGCCATGCGCTGTTTGTGGGTGAGCGTCACGCTGGGCAGGATCGCCAGGGCCGCGCTGAAGAGATCGAGCAAGGCCGCAAACACCCGGGGGCGGTCGCGCTCCCAGCCGGCCTGGGTATCGGCCTCGTCGCGGCGCTGCGAAGGGGCGATGGTGGGCATGTCGATGTGCACCACCCGATCAATCAGGTCCGGGCGCGTGGCCACCACGGCAATGCCGTTGAGGATCACCGGCCGTTTGGTCGAGAGGATGCTTTCCTCGCCGTTGGTATAGAGCTGGCGCGCGGCAAAGCCGCCCCCAGTGGCCAGCGTGCACAGCGCATCTTGCTGCTCGGCCGTCAGGCCGGAGAGGTTTTCGTAGGAGATGATCCAGTTGTTGGCCCCGGCCACGAAGATGTCTTCGACGGTCTTGGGGCGCCCACGCAGCGCGACCTTGTTGGGGTCGATGAGGCTGCGCAGCACGGTCTGCGTGGTGGATTTGGCCGAGCCTTGTTCCCCCACCAGCTCCAGCACCGGAAACGGCGTTTCCGGCCGAAAGCACTCCAGTAACCAGGCCACGACCATCAGCCGCTGCTCGGATGGTACGTTGGCGTACTGCCACAGCAGCCCCAGGTCAGCGTGGGCGGCGTCCGGTTCGGGCAAGGCGCGCATGGCGGCCGTGCGGGTAAAATAAGCTGGTGACGGTGTCAGTACCCGCCAGCCCCAGGCGCCCACTTCTACGGCACGCCAGTGCTCGTCGCACAGATCGATCAGATAGCCGTCACCGTGCTGGGCCGCGCGCCAGTGCACCTCGACTTCATCGCCATCATTGAGGCCTGCCGCCGCCAGCGTGGCCAGGGCCGACTTGAGCGTGGTCTCCGGCACCCCGCGTTCGCAGTGGCGCCAGTACAGCGCGCGCAACCATTCCTCGAAGCCCGAGGACATCACTGGCCAGACTTCGGTGTGCCCCAATACCGGCAATATGGCGTAGGCCTTGCGGTCGGCGTCGTGCACAAAGCGCCCTGTCTCGCGGGCCAGCCCGACCAGTTCGTCAATCGCAGAGGGGTCCGCATCGCCGTGGGGCAATTCGGCCTGTACGGCCTTGTCCAGCAGGCCCAAGAGCACACCTTTGTTGAGCCCCTTGGCCATGTGCCGAACCCGCACATAGCCAGCCAAATCACCGGCCTTGAGTTCCGCCAGGGCTTCGATGACCGGCGTCTCCAGCAGCGCACCGACGTCTTCGGGCAGTCGCTTCAAGGCATCGGCGATGACCTGCGGCAAACCCTCCAGCATCACCGCCTGGTCGGCGGCCTCCAGATCGTCCTCTGCCGACGCTTGTGCATCCTGCGTGGCATCCTCCGTCGCCGGGCTATGTGCTTCTTCCGGTGGCGGCACCATCGGGAATTGACCGTCACCATCGTCACAACCATCACACGCCCCTTGGCCCTGACTGCCGTGATGGTCGTGATGGTTGAAATCGGGGCTGCTGTCCTCTGGCAGCGAAGACACGGCGAGATCGATCACTGCCATGGCTCAGCCCACCTGCGCGTTGCTGCGCGAGACGCGGCTGCGCGCCTCGATCCATTGCGCGACGTCGTGCTCCAGCCAGCCGACGCTGCGCTCGGACAGACGCAGGGCGCTGGGGAATTCACCGCGCCCGATCAGGGCGTAGAGCGTGCTGCGTGACAGGCCCGTGCGGGCCAGCACCTGGCGACAGCGCAGGATGCGCTGATGACCCGGAACCACCGGGATCGCTTCGTATTGCATGAGAACCTCCTGAATCGCATAAGGCATGCGGCGCAGGTTCTCAAGCGCGCTCCCGCCGTAGGAAGCGCTACGGCAGGGACGCTAGACGGGACAAGGGTTTGCGGGCGGCACTGCGGCAGGGGCGGTTTTGCGCAGGCTCAAAAATGACGGTAGGGGAACTGGCGGGTGGCCTGTCTGCGGCCATGCAGCGCCCGTTCAATCAGAGGTAATCGGCCAAATCGGCCCACTCTGGGAAGCGGGTCTGCAGGATGTGGATGGCGCGCTGACGGCTCATGTGGCCTTTGTCAATCAGCCAGGCAGCCACGAGGTCCGGCCGCCACCAGGAGGGGTAGTGCTGCATACCCCGGCTGGGCAGGCCCTTTTGCACCAGGGCGGCGGCCAGTCCCTTGTTGGCGCGCTTGAGGTTACTCATCCGTTCGCGGAACCACTGCGCGTTCTCCTTCGGGTCGGCGCGAACCTTGAAGACGTCGATGATTTCATCGGTGGGCACGCCCAGCTTGCGTAGCTCTGCCTCGCTGGGGTAGCTGGCGTAGTCGTTCTGGGGTGCGCTGGAAATTGCTGCGCTGCCCTGCAACTGCGTCACCAGCGACCAGCTGGTGGTGGAATCCTGGGGGTTGGGATCGCTGCTGGCTGGGGTGCAGGCAGCAAGATCGTCCTGCGGCGCGAGGGCCTGCGTCGCCACCTCCGCCACCAGCGGCACCGGATCGTTGGCGGCGACCTGGCGCTCAACGACCTCGGTGTGGGTGCGGCTGTGCATGACAGCAATGTGCGACACGGCCAGTCCTGCGGAGGGTTGCTGGAGGGCAGGAAACGCGGGAAGTGCACTGGCCCACGACGGTAGCCCTGGCGCGACCACCTTGCGGCGCTCGGGCAAGGTGCGAGACCACGCGATGAAGCTGCTGCGCTCGATCAGTACCCGGTTGCGGGCGGCCAGCTCGTGGATGGGATCGTCATAGGGTTTGCCGTCGCTGCGGCGCCACTTCACCTGACCACGTTCGCAGGCGCTCAGCAGCGCTTGCCGTTTGGCCTCCAGTAACTGCGGCTCTGGCCAACCCCAGCGCTCCAACACCAGCCATACCGGCCACCAGTCAGAGTGGG
Organism: Thauera sp. AutoDN2; assembly: GCF_051280715.1. Lineage (NCBI taxonomy): Bacteria > Pseudomonadati > Pseudomonadota > Betaproteobacteria > Rhodocyclales > Zoogloeaceae > Thauera > Thauera sp. AutoDN2. Next base: position 15,046 of record NZ_JBNCAR010000040.1, read on the forward strand.
TCCAGTAGTCGATGTCGTCGGGCGAAGCCGCAAGTTGGGGATGGGCTGACATATGCACTCCTTTAGATACATAAAGTGTCTAATGGGGAGCATTAAATCAGAACTGAGACAGGAAAGGATGCATTTCCGGACAGGGCTGGACGCTTTCGTGCAAAGACGAACTGCGCCGTCAGGCAGCCCTGACTCACCCCACCCACAGCACATTCATCCCCGCCATGCCGGCATCCGGCACGCCGACCGCTTCCATCTCCAGCGCCCATGGGTCACAGGAGGTCGGTTACGCACCCTCGCCCAGCGGCAGCCAGCCGATGGATTCGGCTTCGATGGCCGCAAGTTCGGCCTGCAGATCTGCCTCGGTGATGCGCAACGGGTTCGGTTCCACGACAATCCCTCAGTGCAGCGCCATCGCGCCCGGCGCCGCTTGCGGCCGGGCCACTTCCATCCACCCCGGCCAGACCGTGGTCGGCCACTCGCCGCGCTGGTACTGCTCGAACACGATACCCAGCCACTGACGCAGTGGCTGCGCGGTTAGGGTCAGCGTCGCCTGTGCCTCGCCTTCCCCCTTGAAAGTGAGCACCACCGCCTCCTCGCCCTGGGCGATGTCGACCGAATCCACGCGCCAGCCTGCCTCTTCCGACGATGCCCGTACCGGTGGCTCAGGGGCCAGTTGTGCCCGCGCCGCCTGTTGCGCAAAGCCTTGCACGATCTCCTGGTGCGCTGCCTGGACCGACGGGATGCGTGAGGCCGGTGAAATCTGCCGTGACAGCCAGGCCGTCAGGTGGGCCACGAGCCTGTTCATCAACCGCTGCGTCAGCCACAGCACGACCGTATCCCCTTGGGCAAGTTCGCCCGTCAGGCGGATACGATCTTCCTGGTCGATGTATTCCGTGGTGATGCGTTGGAGGGTGGCCATGGCTTTCCGAACCTACTGTGCGCCAAAGCTGAGCGTGCCGTTGTTGCTCAGAAAGCTCAAATCCAGTTCGCCGTTGGGTGCGGCCGGCAGCGGGTGTGCGGCCTTGCGGTGGGCCTGGGCGAGTTGGCCGAGCAGCAGCAGATGCTGCATCGACAGCAACTGGCAGTAGACCATCGGCAGCGCGCCGGCTTGCTGCAGCGCCTTGAGGGATTCGGCCGGCAGCGCGTTCAGCGCGGCTTCGTCAATGCGGTAGAGGCCATCGACCTGGCGCTGTCCGGCTTCTGTCTGCACGGTGATTGGCCAGGGCTGGATGAGTTGGTGCTCCGCCAGTGCCTGGCAGATGCGCTGAGTCTGGGCCCGGTTGGCCTGCACCTGGGTGAGGAAAGCGAGGATGTCCTGCACCGCCTGGGCGGGACGGCCCTCACTGTCGTAGAAGGCTTCGCCCTCGGCCTCGGTGAGCAGACCGCTGTCAGCATCGAACGCAAGCACCTGCTGGCCATCGGGCAGGTTGGCCAGCGCAAAGGGGTGGGCGCGGTAGGCGGCTGGCGTATAACCACCTAGCCAGCGACCGTCGGGTGCGACGAAGAGGTTCTGCCCGGGCTGAATGCCGAGCACCGCCACTGGGGCGAACTGGTCGTTCTGCCGTACGAAGGCAATGGGCAGGTGCAGCACCGCACGCGGCAGCTCCTGCGCGACCAGGGGCGCCAGCGCCTCTTTGGCGGCGAAGGCGTAGCTGGCGTAACGCTGCCAGCGTTTGTCGGCGTGAGTGCTCTGGGCGATGGCGTGGAAAGTGGGCATGGGGTCGGGTCGTTGGGGTGTCTTATTTTCGTGAGCGCACTTTACCCGAGCGTGCTCACGTAAAAAACCGGCCGCACGCGCGAAGGACAGCCGATGAACTCGGCCTCAATGGCGGCAAGCTCAGCCCGCAAAGTGTGCTCATCCATCACGAAATCTTGAGCGTGTCGCCACCGGGCACCACGGGCAATGCCGCCTTCAACGCATTGACGTAAGCATTGCGCGCGGTCTGCATCGCCGCCACCTGCATCTGCAGTTTGGCGAGTTCCTGGTCGACGAACTGGATGCTCTGCAGTTGCGCCTTGGCATCGTCGGACAGGCTGTCGAGGTCGTATTCGAGGTTGTCGATCTTGAGGGTGGGCATGGGTGTTTCCTGATCAGGTGGTGGTGTAGAGGCTGCTTGATGCCAGCGGGCAAGCTGCTGGTTGATTCTCCGCGCCTCGTGGATGATCTTGGCCGGTCGGGCGGCGTCCTGATGCCAGCGCTTGGCGCGCTGCGTGCGGCACTGCTGCAGGGCTTGGTGGCGACCTCGCTCGGGGGTGGTAGCCAACACCCAGCCCGCCTCCTGTAGCGCACTGCGCACGCGCTCGCACACCACTGGTGGCATGGGCGCTTCGCGCAGCACGGCCTCGCTGGGTTTGAATGCCTGACTACGCGTCATCGCCAGCATGTACTGGGTGGCATCGTGCAATTGGATACGCCCGTTCTGGTTCACATGGATCAGCGGGCAGTGCGGCGCCAGTTCGGGCAGTACGTGGTTGGGGTAGATCTCGTCACCCCAGTAGCGCCGGGCAACCTGCCGGAAGTGTTGAAAGTCGCGAATGGGGATGAACTGCGCCTCATCGAAGGGCAGGATCTCCACCTTGGGCTTGGTGGGCGTGACCGTGTCGTTGGCCACGTCGATGTAGAGCGTGCCAACCTGAAAGGCGTTCTGGAAATACTGACCCCGCAGGTCACCCCAGACCTGACGGAAATCGCCGCCGGCGCGTTGAAATGCACGCAAGGCGCGCAAGCCGACTGCCACGTTTGAAGGCAGCGTTTTCTCATCAACGATCCTCAACTGTTTCTGGACCGCCTCAGCGATTTCGAGGCACTGGCCCAGTGGATAGGGCTTGCCCAGCTTCACCGGCTGCAGTCGCTCAAGCTCAGGGTCCAGTTGCCAGCGAATCGCCAGCAAGCTCGCCTCCAGTTCGGGCAGCACCGGCAGCAGGTAGCGCTCGGTCAGCGCGGCCTGCGCGTGGTGGTGAAGGATGCGGGGTTCATTGGGGAGGAGCGGGGTGAGCCAGCTGCGCGGTCGTGGCCACGCCTTGCGGTCATCCACCGCACCGGGCGTCACGGCACAGTCCATGGAGGAGTCTGGATTCAGGAAGTATTTTTTCGTGAGCGCACACTATCCGAATGCACTTAGGAAAAAACCCTGCCCCTCTTTCGAAGGACAGGGTTCGTAGGCTTACACCGCAAGCCCCGGTGTGCTGGGGCTTGGAGTTTTTGGCTTAGATCAGCGCGACGGTTGCGTAGTCGCTGTTGAACGACAGGTTGTCGGCATTGACGCCGGTCAGCTGGATCACCAGGTCTTCCGTACCCGTGAAGACACCCGTGGTCGAGACACCGCTATCCACCACCACGTAGGCATTGCCCTTGTAGTTGAAGTAGATCGCCTGGCCCTCAGCGTCGTCCGTGCCGGAAACTTCACCACCAGACCAAGTTGCTTCGTTCTCAGCCTTGATCTGGGCCATGGCAGCACTGACGAAGCTGTCAAAGCTCGCGGTGTTGTCGTTCAGGTTGGTGTCCAGCTTGGTGAAGCTGGTGACTGCTGCAGCAGCCGTGCCAGTGATGTCGTACCAGCCCAGCTGCAACAGATCGCCAGCCTGGAAGTCCGTGATCATGTAGTAGCTGTTGGCATCCTTGGAGCCTTCGTCGGCAGCTGCAGCGGTCAGCACGAACAGGTCGTTGCCGTCACCACCGGTCAGGAAGGCGCCGTTACCACCATTGCTACCAGCGGTGATGATGTCGTTACCAGCACCACCCGAGATCACATCCGTCTTGGCGGTTGCACCGACCGAGGCGGAGAGGGTGTCGTCGCCCGAACCACCGGTGATGGTCAAACCAACGTTACCGATGGCAGCAACCGTCAGGTCACCGGTCAGGGTGCCTGCGTCGATGGTGGCCAGTTTGACCGTGGCGGCATCCAGTTTCAGCACCAGGTCGGCGTTGCCGTCGACCTTGACGCTGGTGGCCGCTGCGGCCTTCAGGGTCAGGGTGCTTTCGTTGGTCGCTGCAGTGGTGCTGGTGTCTTCTGCCGTGATGTTGATGGTTTCGACATCAGCGACCGTCAGGAGACCATGGTCGATGTCCGCCGTACTCACACGAGCAACGACATTCAGCACGTCAGCGGTACCGGTGTCGGCGTCCTTGACGGCGACGGCGATACCCGCTGCAGCGGTCGTGTTGGTCAAGACCACGGTGCCGCCGCTGGCCATCTTGTCGAGGGTCAGCAGGAAGTTGCCAGTTACCGTACCGTTGGTGGTGACGTAGTTGGTGAAGCCGAGGTTTTCCAGGTCGATGGTAGTAGCGCTAGCCTGGTTAACCTGGTCGTTCAACGTCAGACGCTCGAAGCTGTCGAGCTTGGCCTTGAACAAGGTGTCGCCATCACGTGCTGCAGCGCTGGCCACGGTCATCGACAGGGTGTCGGTGCCTTCACCGCCCTTGAGGGTAGCGGTGGGGACAACGACGGTGCCGTCCAGCTTCAGGGTGTCGTTGCCGGCGCCCAGGTCGATGGCCTTGGTGATAGCGGTGCCGCCGTTGGTGACGGTGACGTTATCCACTGCGGCGCCACCGGTGTAGGTGGTGGCCGTGCCGTCAGCGACGGTGAAGGTGGCAGTGCCAGCGGTCATGCCGGTGGTGTTGATGGCGGTGGCGGCAGCCAGATTGCCTGCTGCCGTGGTGCCCGCAACGAGGCCGGTGCCGCTGACGTTGACTGCGGTGGCAGTCGCGGACTTCAGGGTAGCGGCCGTGGTGCTGTTGGTGGTGACCGTGGCGTTCAGCGTGGTGGTGCCAGCAATCACATCCACCGTGCCGGTAACGTTGGTCAGGTTCAGCGCCAGGGTGGCCGCTGCGCTGGCGATGCCGAAATCAGCACCGTTGGACAGGTTGACCGTGGCCAGGGCGTTGTTGGTGGCGCCCGTGATGTCGGAGCTGGTCAGGTAGGAATCCACCGTCACGGTAGCGAGGGCAGCGCCACCCGCGATTTGCACGTCGCCGACCTTCACACCCAGCACCGGGGCTACGCCATCAACGGCGGCGACACCTGCGGTAGTGGTGGTGAGGGTCGCGGACTTTGTACCGCCATTGTCTGCCAGACCCGTGGTGCCAGCAGTCTTGGCAGTGAAGACGACGGTGTCGCCTACGGCAGCCGCGCTGCTCCAGTCGTCCAGGCCGTCGTCGGAGAAGACGCCCTTGGCAGCGATCTGCGAACCCTGGGTGTCACCGGTCGCGCCTGTCGGCAGCACTGCATCGGCGTTCAGGTTGGAGAAGGCGGCAGCTACTTCGGCAGCCGTCATGGCCACGGTAGCGGTGAAGGTCAGGTCGTTGGTGCCGTCGGTCAGACTCAGCGTTTCACCAGCAGCCAAGGCCGCAAACTTGACGCTGACCACTTCCTTGACACCCGCCACTGCCAGCGCACCATTGTCCGCAGTGGCGGCCAGGTCTTGCTTGACGGTGACGGTGGTGGTGGTGGCGTCCGCAGCGATGGCGACATCGCCTTGGGTATGGTCAGGCGAAGTGCCGCCGGCCACGAGTGCGCTGGCGCTACCCACCTTCTGGGTCACGCTGATGGTCTTGCCGCCGGTGATGTTGATGGCACCCATGACGATGTCGACGCCGTCAGAAGCGGCCTTGGCCGTGGCTTCGACGACGACGTCGCCCTTAGGCGCCGTGCCGCCGGTGCCGATGGTGATGTCGTTTTCGGCGCCAGCGCCGTCATCCTCAACATCAGTCAGCTTGACGGTAACGTTGTTGCCGCCATCGACGATAACGGCGTTCTGGTTGGCAGCCTGCAGCGTGACGTTCACGTTGGTTGCGGCAGCAGCCTCAACCTTGACGCTTTCAGCCATCTTGGTGACGTTGATGTCGGTCAGACCAGCGACAGACTTGGCGGCCAACGTGGTGGTGCCGCCTGTGCCCGAGCCTTGCAGTTCAATGATTTCAACGTTGCTCAGGTTCGGCAGGGTGACAGTCTTGCTCGTGTCAGCCGTGGAGATCTTCAGGGTGTCGACGCCTGCACCACCGTTGACGAGGTCCAAGGAGCTGATGGTGTTCAGCTCAGCACCGCCAGCGCTGGTGTCGATCGAACCAATGATGGTGTCGTTGCCCGAGGTACCCGGAACATTGTCCAGACCCTTAGTGAGCATGAAGGTCTGGCCGGTGGTGCCAGCCGGGGTGGCTTCGATCGCGGCCTGGAGGGCTTCCGGCGTCGAAACGTCGGTTTCCGGGGTCACGTTGGCGATCAGGCCCTGAAGGAGGGCGAGGTCGGTCGCGGTGCCACCCAGGGTGATGGCGTAGTAGTTGGCCACGGCGACCTTGTTCTCGAAGGCCAGCTTGGTGTTGCCAAAGGTGGCGTCGCCGTCCGGAACGGACTGCAGGGCCACGACCACGTTGAACAGGGTGTCGGCGCGGGAGACACCGGCTTCAAGGGACTTGACCACCTCTTCAGCGACGTAGGCTTGGGCAGCGGCGCTCGCGGTGCTGCCGACGAAATTGGCGACGAACTTGTTCGCGAACTCTTCGTTGGTCAGCGCAACCGGGTAGATCGACTTGAACGCGCTGGTTTCGCCCAGGTCGCGCGCGAGGACGTCGACGCGGCCGGCGTAGCCGACCAGCTGGTCCAGGTAGGTGATGCTGGGGGCAGCGTTCAGCATCGCGATGAAAACTTTCTGGATCTGGGTGCGCTCGAGCGAGGTAATAGCCATATGAATCTCCACTAGCCCGCATTTCTCACACCCTCACGGTTCGGCCCCCGGTGGCGCGGCTTTTTGCTTCACGCGTCGCCGTGACCGCGAGGGTTCAGGCTCGCGAGCGG
>NZ_JBNCAR010000041.1:0-20646 GCF_051280715.1 Thauera sp. AutoDN2
CCGCGCCCCCTCTTCGTGTGGGCGTCTTCTCATCCGCGCGCGCCGCCTGCGCATGCGTGATCGAGCGGCTGCCTGAGCGCATCGCGCCCGGGCAGCCCCAACGTCTTACCCCTGGAAGCATCACCCCTTCGACGTCAGGCACGGCACGTCGCCCGTTTTGGGCGCACTTTGGTCCGAGCTCAGTCGCGCCACGTCCGCAGTTGCGGATGGTACGCCGTGACGCGTCCTGCCTGACGAGTTTTTTGCGCCCGGAGAGCAATGATGAGAAAGCCCCTGACGACTGCGCTGCTGCTGGCGGCCAGCCTTTCGGTCAGCGCCCAGCAACTGACCGTGACCGAACCCTGGGTCCGCGCCACGGTGCCCCAGCAGAAGGCCACCGGCGCCTTCATGCACCTCAGATCCGATGCCGATGTCCGCCTTGTGGCCGCGGAATCGCCCGTTGCCGGCGTGGTCGAGATCCACGAGATGTCCATGCAGAACGATGTCATGAAGATGAGCCCCATCTCCGGTCTCGATCTGCCCGCCGGACAGGACGTCGAACTCAAGCCCGGGGGCTACCACGTCATGCTGATGGACCTCCGGCAGCAGGTGAAGGTGGGTGACGAGGTGCCGCTGCGCCTGGTCATCGAACGCCGCGACGGCAGCCGTACGTCCATGGACGTCGTGGCCCCGGCCCGCCCGCTCAATGCCCGCATGCAGATGAAGCACTGATGCTTCGCCCGGCACGTCGCCCGCTTGGCGAGTCGACGCCGGTGCATCGCGTGCATCGACCTTTTTCCGCTGTGTGCCGATGGCACGCCGCACCACTTGGCATTTTCACGCAGTTTTAGTCATCACCAGGAAAACGACATGAAGAAGACCTTCAAACGCCTGCCGCTCGCAATTGCGGTGTCGATGGCGATTCCGGCGCTGGTTCAGGCGCAGGAAACAAAGCTTGAGGATGTCGTGGTCACAGCACCTGCCGTGACCACGACGTTGAGTGGGACAGCGGTGCAGAGTAACGGGCTTCAGTCCTTGCGGCCTGCAACGAGCGATTCGGCGACCCTTCTGCGCGACGTGCCAGGTGTCAGCAGTTATGGCGCGGGCGGGGTTTCCAGCCTGCCGGTGATTCGCGGCCTTGCGGATGACCGGATCCGTATCAAGGTGGACGGCATGGACCTGATTGCAGCCTGTCCCAACCACATGAACCCGGCACTGTCTTATCTTGACCCCTCCAATGTGGGTTTGCTTGAGGTCTATCCGGGCATCTCCCCAGTTAGCGTCGGTGGTGACAGCATCGCTGGTACGATCCTTGCCGAATCCAAAGCTCCCGTGTTCGCAGAACCGGGGAAGACGCTCGTGACCGGCGAGGTCGGTGCCTTCTACCGCAGCAATGGCAACGCGCGTGGCGGCAACTTGGGAGCCACCTTCGCCAGCGACTCGTTGAGCGTCAGCTATTCGGGTTCGACGGCCGAGAGCGACAATTACGAGGCCGCGCGTGCGTTCAAGACCTCGGAGGTCACCGGGCGCGAGGGCCATACGCTGCCCCTCGACGAAGTGGGCTCCACCGCCTACAAGAGCCGCAACCATGAGCTTGGCTTCGCTTTCAAGGGCGGCGATCACCTCTTCGAAGCTAAGGTCGGTCTGCAGGACATTCCCTACGAGCTGTGGCCCAACCAGCGCATGGATATGCTCGCGAACGACCAGAAGCGCGTGAACCTGCGCTATGAGGGCAAGTACGACTGGGGCAAGCTGCAGGCCCGCGCTTACCACGAGAAGGTCGAGCACTTCATGGACTTTGGTGCGGACAAGCGCTTTTGGTACGGGAATGGCGCTCCTCCGACGGGCTCTGGTGGCCCGGTTGCACTCAATGGTTTCCCGTGCGCTCCGCTCAGTGCTACGTGCGCCGCAGGGATGCCGATGCACACCGAGAGCAAGAACACCGGGTTTTCACTCAAGGGCGACATCGACATCACTGCAATGGATCTCGTTCGCGTGGGTGCCGAGCTCCAACGCTACCAACTCAATGATTGGTGGCCTGCTTCCGGGGGTGGAATGTGGCCGAACACCTTCTGGAACATCAACAACGGCGAGCGTGACCGTAATGCGGTCTTCGCGGAGTGGGAGGCGCAACCGAGTGCGCAGTGGACCACGCTGGCGGGCGTGCGCTACGAGAGGGTGAAGACCAATGCAGGGCCGGTCCAGGCGTACAACAACAATGGGGCCCCGGCTACAACGCTGGTGCCTGCGTTCAATAATGCTGATCGCGAACGTACCGACAACAACTGGGACGTGACGCTGTTGGCCAAATACACCGTCGATCCCACGCTCGATGTGGAAGTCGGGTTCGCGCGCAAGGTGCGCTCGCCCAGCCTCTACGAGCGCTATAGCTGGTACAGCCGAGGCATGGAAATGCTGATGGTGAACTGGTTCGGTGACGGTAACGGCTACATCGGCGACATGGACCTTGAGCCCGAGAAGGCCCACACCATCTCGGCCACTTTCGACTGGCATTCGGTCGATCGCAAGTGGGAGCTGAAGGCAACGCCGTTCTACTCACGTGTCACGGATTACATTGATGCGGTGCGCTGCGCGACCAGCCTCGGTGGATCGTGCTCCGTCCCCAACCTCACAGCAACCAACAGCTTCGTTTTCCTGCAACTCGCGAACCAGTCGGCCCGGCTGTACGGGATCGATCTGTCGGGCCGCATGCCGCTCGCAAGCACGCCCTATGGCGAGTTCGGGCTGCGTGGTGTGCTCAACTACACCAGCGGCAAGAACCGCGACACAGGAGACAATCTCTACAACATCATGCCGCTCAACGTGAAGCTCACGCTGACGCACCAGCATGGTGGTTGGGACAGTGCCCTTGAGTGGTTCGCGGCACAGTCGAAGAATGATGTCTCGGCGGTGCGTAACGAGCAGGAGACCTCCGGCTATAACCTCGTCAATCTGCGCACGAGCTATTCCTGGAAGCAGGTCCGAGTGGACTTCGGCGTGGAGAACGTGTTTGACAAGTTCTACTACCTGCCGCTGGGCGGCGCTTATGTTGGCCAGGGAACGACGATGACCACCAACCCAGTGGGTGCGGTTCCGTTGTGGGGTACGCTGGTACCGGGTGCTGGCCGCTCGATCTATGCGGGCATCAATTACAAGTTCTAAGAGAACTGTCAGGCGAAGATACGTCCCTGCTTCGTTTCTGCGAGGCGGGGGCGTTCCGGCACCTCCCATTGGGAATCGCTCTTACGAGCTTTGGCAACTCGGCCGTGGGTCGTGCACGGCCAGCGGTGCATCATCGTGCGGCGCGCTTGCCGCACCGATTTCGCCAGCGGGTATGGTGCCGTTCAAATCCTATGTCTTCGAGCCTGGGGCTACGCTGCTGCAGGGTGGGGCGCCTGCGCTCGGCGTCCACTTCGTGGTTTCGGGCGCCGTGACGTTGGTGTGCGAGGACTTCGTGGGCAAGGAGCGCATCGTGCGCATCGTCCAGGACGGCGGCATCATCGGGCTGGAGACCCTGACTGAGAGCCGGACGCGGCACGTTGCGCTTGCGCTCGACAAGGTTCGCACCCGCTGGATCATGGCGATCCGGCTCCGGGACAGCCTGCAACGTGCGCCGGAGTTGCAGTGGATGGTGCTGCACCAGATGCAGGTGGCCCTGGACGAGGCGGAGTCCTGGATCTCGGCTCTGGTCAGTGGAACGGTGCCGGCCCGTGTGCGTCTGGCAGCGGCTGCTGCTGCGCCTGCGACTGGGTGACGGGCATCGGGCGCGCAGGCTTGCCCGAGGTGCCGCCCATCGAATTGATCCAGCCCCCGTGTGCGAAGGGGCAAGCGCAGCCCCAAGCGTGCGACCTGCGATTGTCAGCCGACAGGCCGTCTTGAAACCTCCGGAAAATCCCGTCTTTGCTGGGGTTTGAGCAAATCAATAGCGTGTTAAGGCGGCACCGGCTGCACCCGTGTCGCCTCTATCGCCGTTCAGTCGTCCTCGTCATGCCCCCCACCGCGCGGCTCGGGCAGATTCAGCGGCTTCGCGCCCCAGGCTGCACGGTAGGTCTCGGCCGAGGTGAAATGGCACTGCTCGTTGGCGCCGACCTTGCCGAGCAGTTCGACGTTGGGGCGCGGCAGGATCTCCGTCTGCGCCGCGATCTGCGCACGCAGTTGCGCACAGGAATCCGTGCCAGCAGGCGCCACCGCCTGCGCCGGGGTCGCGGCCGCGGGATCGGCAGCGCGGACCTGGATCGAGAACAAGGCCAGCAGTGCGGCCAGGGAAACAGCATTGCGGATGAGTCGGGTCGTCATGATCGTCTCCGGTTGGTTGGCGACGGGACCCACTCTGCGCGCGCCACCCTGAACCCGCGCTGAATCCACGGCAGGTTTCTGTGGGAGTGCCGGCAGGCGCGAACGCGGCGGAGGTGGTCGGCACGCGCGTCGATCGCCGGACCGCCCGTTCGCGGCCGCAGCCGCTCCTTCAGGGGGCCGGGACGGGCGGCGGTTTCTGTAGGAGCGCCGGCAGGCGCGAATGCGGTCGACCTCGCCCCAGGGCACGCCTCGTCCTGCACCCGCCTGTTCAGCTTCCCTTCATGTGCAGCGGCTTAGATTGCGCCCGTGTTCCGGATCGGAACGCATCCGACCTACAGACAGGAGAACCATCATGAACCGCATTCTCGCCCTCGCCGCCGCCGCGCTCGTTTCCACCTCGGCCCTCGCCAGCCCCACCTGCACCGCCCCCAAGGAGAAGTGGATGAAGGAGGCCGACTTCAAGGCCAAGGTTGAAGCTCAGGGCTACAAGATCAAGACCTTCAAGGTCACCAAGAACGACTGCTACGAGATCTACGGCTTCGACAAGGACGGAAAGAAGGTGGAGATCTACTTCAACCCCGAGACTGGCGCCGAACTCGAACGCAAGTGAGTCGCCATCGGAGGGTGGCGCGCGGTCGCGGGCCGCCTTCCTCCACCCCTAGAGGAGCGCCTGCCATGCCCCCGCCCGATTCCGATCTTGCCCTGCGGGTCTGGGACCCGTTCGTGCGCGTCTTCCACTGGAGCCTGGTGAGCTGCGTCCTCGTGAACTTCTTCGTCGTCGATGACGGCGAGACGCTGCACCAGTTGGTCGGCTACACCGCCTCGGCGCTCGTCGTCGCCCGCCTCGTCTGGGGCTTCGTCGGCAGCGCACACGCGCGCTTCGCCGATTTCTTCCCGACGCCGGCGCGGCTGCGCGCCCACCTGGCGGCGATCCGCGCCGGCAGGCATGACTTCCAGCCCGGCCACAATCCCCTGGGCGCGCTGATGATGCTCGCGCTGATGACGCTCGTCCTCGCACTGGGCCTGACCGGCTTCCTGCAGACCACGGACCTGTTCTGGGGCGAGGAGTGGCTGGAAGAGCTGCACGCGGGCCTCGCCACCACCCTGATCGCGCTCGCTGGCATCCATGCCGCGGCGGCCATCGTCATCGGGCGCCTGGAGCGGGTCAACCTGGTCGGGGCGATGATCACCGGGATCAAGCGCACGCGGAACGGCCGCGTCGACGTGCGCTGAAGGACAGGGGCTGCGCTCCGGCGCAGCCCGATCGCATCACACGCGGCGCCGATCGCCGAAGCCGAGCTCGGCGCGCACGGCCACCGCCAGGATCAAGCTCGCCGCCCACGCCAGCCACAGCGTCCACAGCGTGTGCGAGAGGAAATGCGCACCCTGCAGCATGCGCGCCGTGCCGAGTACGGCGCCGGCGAGCAGGCCCACCGCGAGGGCGCCGCGCGCCGCGCGCAGCCCGGCCGGACGCAGCGCCACCGCCCACACGATCCACAGGAAGCCGGTCGATGCATGCCCCGCCGGGAAGCACTGCCCGGCCTTGATGCCTTGCGGCGCCGCTTGGAACAGGCCGAGATAGGGCGCATAGCCGCCGAAGTCGATGATGTCCCACGGGCAGTAGCGCGCGGTCAGCAGCTTGGCGGTCGAGGTCGCGAGCGGGATCGCCACCATGCCGAGCGCGGCGAGCAGCGCATTGCGCGGCGGCAGCCAGCTCAGCCGGCCCTTCCAGCCCTGCCAGCACAGCCACAGGCTGGCCGCCACCAGCACGTAGGTGACCTGCTTGGCCGTCTTGTGCATCACCGCCTCGAGGAACCAGTTGTGCCGCAATGGGAAGAGGCCGAGTTCCGCATCGAAGAGGGTGTGCGCCAGCCTGCGGTCGAGGTCGGTGCCCTCGAAGATCCAGTAAAGCAGCAACGCGCTCAGCGCGAGCAGCGCGGACTGTGCCAGCAGCCAGCGGCGCGAGGCATCGAGCGTGGGCGCGGCGGGTGCGGGCAGTGGGCTGGCGATTTCGGTCGTGGGCATGGTCTCAGCTCCGGCAGGTGGCGGTGAGGTCGAGCGTGTCGTCGCGCACCGCGGTGCGTACGTCGAGGAGGCCGAGCACGGTGTGGAAGAGGTTGTCGTGCGCCGCCGGCCTGTCGGCCTGCGTGCGCAGGCAGGCGGGGTCGAGCCGGGTGCGCGCGGCGAAGCCGCTCGAGATCCACATCACCATCGGCACCCGGGTCTGCTCGGCGGGAGCGATCGAGTAGGGCAGGCCGTGCAGGTAGAGGCCGTTCTCGCCGAGCGATTCGCCGTGGTCCGAGACGTAGAGCAGCGCGGTGTCGTAGCGCGGCGCCAGTTCCTGCAGCATGTCGATGCTGCGCGCGAGTACGTGGTCGGTGTACAGCAGGGCGTTGTCGTAGCTGTTGGCAATCTGCTCGCGGCTGCACTTCGACAGGTCCTCGTCGTCGCAGGTCGGCGTGAACCGGCGGAACGCGTCCGGATAACGGCGGAAATAGGCCGGGCCGTGGTTGCCGAGCTGGTGCAGCACGAGCACCAGGTTGCCGTCGGCGTCGCGCAGCAGGCTGCGGCTGCTCTCGAGCAGGGCCTCGTCGAGGCAGCGCTCGCCGTCGCACAGTGCGGGCAGGGTCGCGGGGTCGGGGCGCATGCTCTCCACGCCGGCGCACACGCCCTTGCAGCCCGACTGGTTGTCGTTCCACACCACGCGCAGGCCGGCGTGGCGAAGCACGTCGAGCAAGGACTCGCTGCCGCGGATGGCGTCCTCGTCGTAGCCGCGCCGCCCCTGCAGCGAGAACATGCACGGCACCGACACCTCGGTGTTGGTGCCGCAGCTCGTGACGTCGGGGAAGTTGATGACCGCGCGGCGGGCGAGTTCGGGCGTGGTGTCGCGGGCGCCTGGCTGCGCGGCAGGGTGGTTCAGCCCCCAGTTGGCTGCGCGCGCGGTCTCGCCGACCACGATCACGAACAGCGCCGGCTTCTTCGCCGCGGCCCAGCTCGCCCCCAGGCGGGCATCGGCGCCAATCGGCTGGCGTGGCAGATTGGCCGCCTGGGCGTCGCGGTTCAGCACGCGCGCGAGCGACCACAGCGGCGCGGCCGGGGTGATCAGGTAGCGCAGCTCCTTGTGGTTGCGCATCTGCGCGGAGAAGTCCTTGAACACGCTGCCGAGCGCGCCCGCGGCCACGATCAGCGCGAGCACGACGGCGGCGGCGCGGATCGCCAGCGCGCGCTTGAGCGGGCGCCGGCGCAGGCGGGCGCGCTGCAGCACGAAGAGCGGCGGCAGGGCCAGCGCGGCCACCTGCAGGAAGAAGCCGGGGGTGAGCAGTTCGCGCGCCTCGGCAACGTCGGTGCGCAGCACGTTGCGCAGCATGCTCGGGTCGAAGTACACGCCATAGTGGCCGGCGTAGTAGCTCGATACCGCGGCGACCAGGATCAGGGCGCCGAGCAGCGGCTTGGTCGTCCATCGGTTGAGCAGCGGCGCGAGCAGCAGCACGTTGAGCGCGGTGAGAGCGACGCCGGTCGCCAGCACGTAGAAAACGGCGCCGCCTTCGCCGCCGCGGCTGGCGAGCAGGGCGCGCCAGAACGGGATGTTGCAGGCGAGCGTGAAGTAGAGGCCGATGCCGAGCAGCAGGGCCTCGGTCGATAGCTCCGGGCGCCAGCGCCGCACGGCGGCCCAGGCGGAGGAGAGCGCCGCGGGGAAGGGGCCGCGCGCGCGGCGGCCGCTGGACGACGGGGCGCCCGCCGAGGGGGCGAGGGGTGGGACGAAGGACAGACGCGGTTCGGACATGGTTGCGCAGAGCCTGGGGAGGATCGGCGCAATCTACGCAGGCGCGCGTGAGGAAAGCGTGATGCGGGTGTGAGGAAAGTGTGAGCGCGCCCGTGGCGCCGGGCGCTGGCGCGCTAGGCCGAGCCGGAGCCGGCGCCGGCGCCGAAGTCGATCGTCAGGCAGGCGCCGCCGCCCGGCCGGTTGGCGGCGTGGACCGTCCACCCGCAGGCGGTGCAGATGTGCTGCACCAGCGCCAGGCCGAGCCCATGGCCCGGCTTGCCGCCGCCGCGGCGGAAGCGCTCGAAGCTGCGCATCGGCTCTTCCGTGCCGAAGCCGGGGCCGCGGTCGCGCACCTCGAGGCGACGCCCCTCCAGCGCCACCTCGAGCGCACGCCCTTCGCCATGGCGCAGCGCGTTCTCCAGCAGGTTGTGCAGCACCAGCGCCAGCAGGCCGGGGTCGGCGGCGACCTCGGCCGCAGGGTCGATGCGGATGGCCACCGCCTCGGCCTCCTTGCCGGCCGCCTGCAGTCGCGCCCAGGCGTCGCGCACCGCGGCGCCCAGGTTGACCGGCTCGGCCCCCTGCGGCCGGGCCTCGCGGGCGAGCAACAGCAGGCTGTGGGCGAGCGTGGCGGTGCGGTCGGTGGTGGCGACGATGCGTTCGGCGCGGCGGCGGGCCTTGGTCGACAGCGCGGGGTCGGTCAGCAGCATCTCGGCGTCGCTGCGGATGCCGGCGAGCGGGGTGCGCAGTTCGTGCGACAGGTTGGCGTTGAAGTCGCGCTCGCGCGCGAGCAGGGCCGCCTGGCGCGCTTCGGCGCGGTCGAGCGCGCGCGCCACGGCGAGGAGCTCGGCGTCGAGTCCGGGCTGGGCGAAGGGCGTGCCGTCGCGCTCCCCCTCGACGCGCTCGGCGAGCGTCTCCAGAGCGCGTGTGAGCCGGGCGGCGATGGCATAGACGAGGAGGAAGGACAGGGCGGTCAGGGCCAGCCCGCCGATCACCACCGTGGTGACGACGGCGGTCTCGCGCGCGCGGTGCTCGGATTCGTCGTAGATCAGTACGTAGCGCTGGCCGTCCGCCTCGCGCACCGCGACGTGTAGCTCGCGCCCGGCCGACCAGTCCTCGTGCTTGCCGACCGCCAGCGCGGCCAGCGCCGGGCTCAGGCCCGGCGGCAGCGCCTCGCCCGGCGCGAAGCGGTAGAGCGTCATGTTCGGCGTCTGCGGCCCGATCAGGGTGCCGAGCCGGCGGCTGTGCTCGATGCTGTAGTGCAGCTGCTCGTCGAGCGTGCCGTCGATGAACTCCTCTTCCATCTCCTCGTTGAGCCGCACCAGGGCGAGCGACTGCGCCACGATGAGCACGACCAGCATCGCG
Source organism: Thauera sp. AutoDN2 (assembly GCF_051280715.1). Classification (NCBI taxonomy): domain Bacteria; kingdom Pseudomonadati; phylum Pseudomonadota; class Betaproteobacteria; order Rhodocyclales; family Zoogloeaceae; genus Thauera; species Thauera sp. AutoDN2. The sequence goes on from NZ_JBNCAR010000041.1 coordinate 9,401, forward strand.
GTGACCGAGACCGCGATGCGCACGCGCATGCCGCCGGGCAGCCAGCGCCGGCCACCGCGGCGCGCACCGCCCTCAGCGGCTGACGAGCTTGTAGCCGAGGCCATGGACATTCACCACCTGAACGGGCGCGTCGTCGCCGAGGGCGCGACGCAGGGTGTGCAGCACGCTGCGCAGGTTGTCGCTGCTGTCCTGCTCGTGGCCCCACACCGCGAGCTCCAGCTCGCGGCGGGAGAACACGCGCTCGGGCTGGGCGAGCAGTTCGGCGACCAGGCGCAGGGGCTTCGGTGGCAGCGCGAGTGGCCTGCCGTCGAGGTGCAGCGCCTGGGTCGCGGCGCGGAACTCCAGCGCGCCGTAGCGCAACACCGGATCGGCCGCGCGCGCGGCATTGCGCCGCGCCAGCGCCAGCAGGCGCACCTCGAGCTCCTGCAGCGCGAAGGGCTTAACCAGGTAGTCGTCGCCGCCGGCCTCGAAGCCGAGCAGCTTGTCTTCCAGCGTGTCGCGCGCGGTCAGCACCAGAATCGGCGTGGCGCGGCCCTCGCTGCGCAGCCGGCGCGCAAGCGCGAGGCCGTCGCCGTCGGGCAGGTTGCGGTCGAGCACCACGGCGTCGAACACGCTGCGCGCGAGCAGGGCCGAGGCCGCCGCGATCGAGCCGGCGTAGTCGCACTGGTGGCCGCGCGCCTCGAGGTAGTCGTAGAGGTTCTCGGCGATGGTGCGGTCGTCTTCGACGATGAGCAGGTGCATCGGGCGGCGCTCAGGTCAGGTCGGTCTCCGCGCCCGATGGCGCGGCGGGCGGGATCGGTTCGAGGTGGGTCGAAAGGCGGGTGCCGGTGCGCTCGAGGACGATGCGTTCGAGCGCGTCGGCCACGGCGTGGGCCTCGGCCACCGTCCAGTCGCCGGGCACGCACAGCTCGACGTGGGCGAAGTGCAGCGCGCCCGCCGCCCGGGTCCGGAGCTTGCTGTGGAAGCATCCGGGTGGCGAGGCCTCGGCCAGCGTGCGCTCGATCGCCGCCACTTCGGCCTCGGACAGGGCGCGGTCCATGAGGCCGTCGATCGAGCGCCGCATCAGCTCCCAGCCCTCGCGCAGGATGTTGAGCGCGACCGCGCCGGCGACCACCGGGTCGAGCCAACTCCAGCCGGTGACGACCGCCAGGCCGACACCGCACACCACGCCGGCGGTGGTCCACACGTCGGCCATCAGGTGGCGCGCGTCGGCCTCGAGGGCGAGCGAGCGGTGCGCGCGGCCGACCTGCAGCAGCACGCGCGCGACCAGGAAGTTGATCAGGCTCGCGCCGACCGACAGCAAGGTGCCGAGCCCCAGTGCGCCGATCGGCTGCGGATTGAGCAGGCGCTCACCGGCGGTGAGCAGGATGATCAGCGCGGCGATGAAGATCAGCCCGCCCTCGAACGCGGCGGAGAAGTATTCGGCCTTGCCGTGGCCGTACTGGTGATCGTCGTCGGCGGGGCGCTGCGCGTAGGACACCATCCACAGCGCAAAACCGGCGCCGGCCAGGTTGACCACCGACTCGAGCGCGTCGGACAGGTAGCCGATCGAGCCGGTCAGCCACCAGGCGCCGGTCTTCATTGCGATGGTGCTGAGCGCGGCGGCGAGCGAGAGCAGCAGGGCCTGGCGCGGCGTGATGGCGGTCATCGGTTCACAGGGCGGTGGGTCGGGTGGCGGAGCACCCGAGGGTCTCCAGCACCCGATTGTAGAGCCGTTGATCGGCGTCGAGGCGCTGCAGCGCGAGCTGGCGGGCATCGGGGCGGGTTGCGCCGCGCACCAGCACCAGGGCGTCGCGCATGTCGCTCACCAGCACGCTGGCCTGCGCGCGCTGCGTCGCCGGTGCCGGCAGGTTGGCGTGCAAGGCGTCGAGGTGGGACTCGAGCGCGCGCGCCAGCGTCAGGTAGGGGTCGGGCGCCGTCGCTGCGCCGGCGCGCTCCGCGCGCGCCTCGCTCACATGGGTCGCGACCGCATCGAGCTCATGGCGAATCGACTGGCATGTTTGTGGCGGCAGGGATGCCGGTTCACGCCCCGCGGCGTGCGCGGGGGCGGCGATGCCGGCGGCAAGGGCCAGCAACAGGGGGGAGAGCAGGGTCGCGGTCATCATTGGCAGGGCTCCGTGGTGAGGACAGCGCGGAGCATGGCGCTGCCATCCTTAACTGGAGCTGAACCGACTGCCGCCGGGCGTGGCCGGCGGCACTGCGGCGCTTTCGTTTGCGCTGCGACAAGGCGGGCCAGCGGCCGCCGGGGCACAATCAAAGCAGTCGGTCCGATGACGCGCGCACCCTATGCACCGCAACGGACGCGGGATCTCGAGCGAATGGAGCAGACGATGAACAACATCCGGTTTGCGTACGCTGGGCTGTTGCTGTTGCTCAGCCTGCTGTGGTGGATGGCCGATCCGCTGTTGCCCAACGGCTATGAATACTTTGCCCTGCGCACGGTGGCGATCAACTACACCGGCGTGATCGGCATCGGCGTCATGAGCGTGGGCATGATCCTGGCGCTGCGCCCGGTGCGGGTGGAGCCGCTGCTCGACGGGCTGGACAAGACCTATCGCCTGCACAAGTGGCTGGGCATCACCGGCCTGGTGTTCGCGGTGATCCACTGGCTGTGGGCGCAGGGCACCAAGTGGGCGGTGGGCTGGGGCTGGCTGGTGAAGCCCGAGCGGGGGCCGAAGCCGACGCTCACCGACCCCGTCGAGAGCTTCTTCCGCGCCCAGCGCGGCCTGGCGGAATCGGTCGGCGAGTGGGCCTTCTACGCGACGGTGGTGCTGATCGTGATCGCGCTCGCCAAGCGCTTTCCGTACCGCCTGTTCTTCAAGACCCACCGCCTGCTGGCCCTCGCCTACCTCGCGCTGGTCTTCCACTCGGTGCTGCTGACGCCCTTTGCCTACTGGGCGCAGCCGATGGGCATCGTGCTCGCCGTGCTGATGGCCGGCGGCAGCGTCGCCGCCGTGGTGTCCCTGTCCGGACGCGTCGGCCATCGGCGCAAGGCGGTGGGCGAGATCGAGGAGCTGGTGCCCTTCCCCGACAACCGCGTGCTCAAGGTGGCGATCCGCTTCAAGGACCGCTGGCCGGGGCACGAAGCCGGGCAGTTCGCCTTCGTCACCTTTTCGACGGACGAAGGCGCGCACCCCTTCACCATCTCCTCGGGCTGGAAGGGGGACGGCCGCCTGTTCTTCCTGATCAAGGGCATCGGCGACTACACCGCCCGCCTGCCCGAACTGCTCCGCATCGGCGACCTCGTCACCGTCGAAGGCCCCTATGGCCGCTTCGATTTCGCCAGCGGCAGCGTCGGCGGCAAGCGCCGGCAGATCTGGGTCGGCGGCGGCATCGGCATCACGCCCTTCATCGCCCGCATGAAGGCGCTCGCGGTGGCGCCCGACGGGCGCGAGGTCGATCTGTTCTACAGCACCGCCGAACCCGACGAGGGCTTCATCGCCCGCCTGCAGCGCGATGCGCAGGCGGCGTGCGTGAGGCTGCACGTGCTGGTGAGCGCGCGCGACGGCCGCCTCGACGTGGCGCGCATCTGCGACACGGTGCCGGGATGGGCCGAGGCGGACGTCTGGTTCTGCGGACCCGGCCGTTTCGGCCAGGCCCTGCGCGAGGGCTTCGTCGCCCGGGGCCTGCCGGCGGCCGACTTCCACCAGGAACTCTTCGACATGCGCTGAGCGCGGGCAGCGCGCGGGCGCATCGGCGCCCGCCTCCGCCGCTCCTTGGCGCACGCGCTTTCTCCGTTCAGGTTCGATTCAGTGGCGCGCTTGCACACTGGGCTCGCGATTCCGGACGAATGGCATCCGCGATGCCCGTCCGGTCGATTCATCAGCCCGGATCAAGGAACGAACCATGAACAGCAAACTCCGCGCGCTTGCCCTGCTGTGCGGCCTCGCCGCCAGTGCCGGGGCGCTCGCCGCCCCGAGCGCCGCTCTCCTGGAGCGCTACGCCGTCGAGGCGCGCGCCGCCGACCCCGCCTTCGCCGGTTTTTCCGCCGCACGCGGCGAAGCCCTGCACCGCACCCGCTACGGCCTCGGCAAGCCCGACACGCCCGCCTGCACCTCCTGCCATGGCGAGAACGCGCGCGCAGCCGGCCAGACTCGCAGCGGCAAGGCCATCGAGCCGATGGCGGTATCGGTGTCGGCCACACGCTACGGCGATCCGGCGAAGGTCGAAAAATGGTTCAAGCGCAACTGCAACGAGGTGCTCGGCCGCGAGTGCAGCGCACGCGAGAAGGGCGACTGGCTCGCCTGGATGAGCACCCAGTAAGCACCGCCCAGGAGACCCGCCATGAACACCCTTGCCCTTCGCCCCCTCGCCCTCGGTGTCGCCGCGATCGCCGTGACCCTCATGCTGCTCGGCCGCGCCCAGGCCGGCGACGACGACTTCTATCCGCCGGTCACCGACCCGCTCACCGTGCAGGAGTGCGCGAGCTGCCACATCGCCTTCCCTGCGTCGATGCTGCCCGCAGCGTCGTGGAGACGCATGATGGGCGAACTGGAAAATCATTTTGGCGACGACGCCAGCGTCGATGCCGACACCACCGCCGCGATCACCCGCTACCTGGTCGAGCACGCCGGCGACGTCGGCGGACAGCCGGGCAAGCTGCTGCGCGGCCTGCGCCCCGGCGATGCCCCCCTGCGCATCACCGAACTGCCGAAGTGGGTGCACGAGCACGACGAGGTCCCGCGCTCCGACTGGACCCGCAAGGACGTCGGCAGCAAGGCCAACTGCACCGCGTGCCACATCGACGCCGCGAAGGGCTACTTCGAGGACGACTGAAGGAGGGACCGGGTCATGAAACGCTTTCTGTCCGCCTTCATCGCCTTGGTCGGCCTGACCTGGGGCTGGGAAATGCTGTCGGCGACCGTTGCCGTCGCCAGCGCGCCGCGCAATCCCTGGGCGGTGCGCGAGCACGCCCTGATGCTCACCGGGCTGTGGTCCTTCGCGCTGATGTCGCTGGCGATGATGCTCGCCACCCGTCCGGCCTGGCTGGAGCGGCCCTTCGGCGGCATGGACCGCATCTACCGCGTGCACAAGTGGGCCGGCATCCTCGCGATCGGCTTCGCGGCGCTGCACTGGCTGGTAGAGATGTCGGACGAGCTCATCAAGGCGCTGTGGGGGCGCGAGGGGCGCCTGCCCAAGGATCACGGCGGCGGCTTCCTCGAAGCCATGCGCGACGTCGCCGAAGAACTGGGCGAGTTCGCGATCTACGCGCTGCTGGCGATGCTGGTGCTGACGCTGTGGAAGCGTTTCCCGTTCCGGGTCTGGCGCTACGTGCATAAGGTCATGCCGGTGCTGTACCTGGCGCTCGCCTTCCATGCCGCCTTCCTCGCGCCGCTCGACTACTGGACGCAACCGGTCGGCGTGCTGCTCGGAAGCCTGATCGCCGCCGGCAGCGTCGCCAGCGTGTTGGTGCTGGCCGGTCGCATCGGCCAGGGCCGCCGCGTCGCCGGCGTGGTGGAGTGGGTCCGCGAGTCCGGCGCGGGCGTCACCGAGGTGGTCTGCCGACTGGACGAGGGCTGGCGCGGACATCGTCCCGGCCAGTTCGCGTTCGCCACCTTCGACCGCCTGGAGGGCGCGCATCCCTTCACGATCGCCGGCGCCGACCGCGGCGACCGCCGGGTGCGCTTCGAGATCAAGGCCCTGGGCGACTACACCCGCGGCCTTGCCCGGCGCCTGCAGCCCGGTCAGCCCATGCAGATCGAAGGCCCCTACGGTTGCTTCGATCTGCCGCAGTCGCGGGACGGGCGAAAGCAGGTCTGGATCGCCGGCGGCATCGGCGTGACCCCCTTCCTCGCCTGGCTCGAGGCGCTGAAGGCGACGCCGGAGCAGGCGCCGGACGTCGATTTCTACTACAGCGTGCGCGAGCATGAGACCGACCCCTTCGTTGTCCGTCTCCAGGTCTTGTGCGCGAACCTGCCCACGGTGCGCCTGCACGTGATCAGCGGTGCACGCAACGAGCGCCTCACCGCGGCAACGCTGCGCGACCGCCCGCGCGCGGGCGCGCCGCCGGAGATCTGGTTCTGCGGGCCGCGCGGCCTCGCCACCAGCCTGCGCGAGGGACTGCGCGGACTCGGCATGGGCGGCGCGCGCTTCCACCAGGAGGCGTTCGAGATGCGTTAGCGCTCCGGGCGTGCGTGCAGGTCCTCGACCGTGGTGCGTGCCAGCGGCTGGGCAAGGAGCAGACCGAGCAGTTGCTCGCGCTGGCGCGCGTTGAGGATCGCGCGCTCGGCGATCAGCTGCTCGATGATCAGACGCTGCTGGGCCTGCTGCAGCTCGGCGATCGCCGCACGCTCGGCTTCGATGCGCAGCGGGTCGATCGACTCGGCGAAGAGGGCTTCGACGAGGGCGTGGCGGTGACCCTCCAGGCGGACGGCGGCCGCCTCGAACTGCTGCAGGAAGGGCGCTTCGACCTCCTCCCAGCGGGCGCGCTGCGCCTCGTCGAGCGCCAAAACCCGATGAAGGGGCGGCGCCGGCGTGGAGGAGGCGCCCGGCCCGAGTCGATCCAGCAGCACGGCGCCGAGCACGCCGAGGTTGAGCGCGACCAACAGCAGCAGCGCCATTCCAGGCTTGGAGGTTTTCATCGCGCGCTCCCGCTTGCGCCGCAGGCCCCGGCCCGCGGACAGAGATTTCCCGGTGGGACGGAGCCGAACACGCTCATGGCGGCCAGCGTCGTGTTCGCGGCCGGCGGCGACCGCGGCGCTTCGAGCTCCATCAGCATCCCGCCCAGCCACAGCCCGAGCCCGACGGCCGCAGCGGATCCGGCGAACTGCGAGAGGCCGAGGCGCCAGGGCATCGGCGGGCGGAGTCGATCCACCCAGCACAGCCACCATGGGCCTGATGCGTGCTTGCGTGCGGACGGCGACGCGCCCGCCTGCAGGCGGTCGACCAGCTGCGCGGCGAGATCGACCTCGAGGCGGATGGCGGGGAGCGCCGCGAAGGCGTCGCGCAGGGCGCGCAATTCGGCGAGCCGGCTCGTGCAGCGCGGGCAACCCGCGCAGTGCGCGATCAGTTCCGCGCCGGCCTCGGAGGGCAGGGCCGCATCGACGAGGGCCGACAGCGCTTCGTCGGCAGGGCACGGCCCCGGGGGGGAATTCCTATTCATGGAAGGCTCCGGTGTGCGGGTCGAAGTGTTCGAGCAAGGCGCGACGTGCGCGCGCGAGACGGGATTTCACCGTGCCCTCGGCGATCCCGAGGACACTGGCCAACTCGCCGTAGGCGAGGCCCTCGACCTCGCGCAGCAGCAGGATCTCGCGGTGCTCGGCGGCGAGCCGCCGCAGCGCGCGCTCGAGCTGGGCCTGGCGTTGTCGGCTGGCATAGCGGGCCTCCGGCCCCGGGGCCTCGTCGGCGACCTCCAGGCCTTCCTCCAGCGGCGCGAAGCGCACCACCTGCCGGCGACGCAACTGGTCGAGCGCCGCGTTGCGCGCGATCTGCAGCAGCCAGGTGGAGAAGGCTGCCTCGGGGCGCCAGCCGGGCAGGGCCTGCCAGGCCTTGACGAAGACGTCCTGGGTCAGCTCCTTCGCCTCCTCGCGGGCATCGAGCATTCGGTGGAGGAAGCGGAACACTTGCTCCTGATGGCGACGGACGAGCGCGCCGAAGGCGGCCACGTCGCCAGCGCGGGCGCGGTCGAGCTCGCCCGCCTCGCCCGCGTCCGCCGCGCTGCTCGGGTGCTCGCCGATCATGCGCGCGGGAGATCCGTCACCAGGCCTTCCCCCGCTGCCGCTGTCGAATCAGTGTCCGGTCTCCAGCCCCTTCCAGCCCGGGTGGTCGAAGTGCGCGGCGTAGTCGTCGAGGGTCTGCGCGAGGTGGACGACGCCCTGCTCCGGTTCCGTTCCGGCGGCGTGGCCGCCGATCACCTCGACGCCCTGGCCGAGCCTGGCGATGATCGCGTGCAGCACCTCGTCCGCCTCGGGCTTCAGCTTGCAGTTCTGCACGATGTAGCCGACCTGTCCTTCGACCCCTTCGGCCAGCGCACGATATTGCGCTGAATCGAAGCGCCCCGCATGCACCTGCGGGATGGCCCGCGCGAGCGCGTCGCGGATCGCCTCCATGCCGGTCCGGAGCGCGGCGTCGGTCTGCCATCTGGCGCCATGGTCGAGCTGGAGGACCGCGGCGTGGTTGTCATGGCGATGGCTGTCGGCCGCCACGGCGGGGGAGGTCGAAAGAAGGCCAGCGAGGATCGCGACGGCGCTAAAGGCCAGTAGGCGGGGGGTGGAACGGGATTGCATGTCGAGGGGGTCCTTTCGTCGTGGGTTCGGGGGGCGGAATCGCCTTCCTGCACAGTGAAACGAAGCGCCGCGCAAAAGGTTCCATGCCTCGATGGAAAAACCTCCGCGCCATACCATGCCGCCCGTAGCGGCACTGCCATGTTTTTGAGCACCGTGCTCAACCGCGCAGTGGTAGCTCGACGTCCACGCGCAGGCCACCGAGCACACGTCCGCGTTCGAAGCGGACAGTGCCGCTGTACTGGGCGACGATGTCGCCGACGATCGCCAAGCCGAGGCCGTGGCCGGGGCGAGACTCGTCGACGCGCAGGCCGGCGGTGCCGAGGCAGTCAAGCAGTTCGGGTGGCACGCCGGGGCCGTCGTCCTCCACACTGAACGTGAGCCGCGCAGTATCGGGACCGGGCACCACCATCACCCGCACCCGCGTGCGCGCCCACTTGCAGGCGTTGTCGAGCAAATTGCCGAAGAGCTCCAGCATGTCCTCGCGGTCCACCGGCCAGCTGCGCTCGTCGGCCTCGAGTTCGATACGAATGCCGCGCCCAGCGTGCAAGCGCTGTAACACTTCGATTAGCGCGCCGAGCTGCTTGCGCAGCGCGAAGCCGGCCCCGCTCGCGCCGCCACCAGCGAGGCGGGCGCGGCGCAGCTCGCGCTCGATGGTCGCACGCATGGCCTCGAGCTGGGCGCGGATCGCTGCCGCGCCATCCTCGTCACCGCGCGTGGCGAGCGCATCCGCGCTCTGGCCAAGCACCGCGAGCGGCGTCTTGAGAGCGTGGGAGAGATTGCCCGCGGCGTGCCGGATACGCCCGAGCCGCTGGGCTTGGTGGTGCGACAGGCGCTCGACCGCACCGAGCAGCGGCCGCACCTCGGCAGGCGCATTGGTCTCAAACTGCACGGCCTCGCCACGCTCCAACCGCCGGCAGGCATCAACCGCCTCGTCCAGCGGCGCCAGCCCGCGCAGCAGCACGCGCCGCTGCAGCACCAGCATCGCGATCAACGCCAGCCAGAGCACGGTCAGCGCCTGCACGCGGAAGGCCGCGATCGCGGCGTCGATCGCGGCGACGTCCTCGGCGAGAGCGATACTCACCACACGGCCGTCGGCGCTGTCTGGAAAACGCTTTGCGACCATCAGCAGCGCTTGTCCCGCGGGGCCCGCGAGCCGCCGCGGCGTGCCGTCTTCCATACCGGCCAGCAGATCGAGGTCCGCGTCCCAGGTCGAACGTGAGCGCCACTGCCGCTCGCCGAGGCGCACCACGAAGTAGTGCCCTGACAGGGGCAGGTCGTAGCCCGGCCCGGCTGCGGCGAGCAGGCTGGACTCCAGGGCAGCCTCGCCATCCTGGCGCACGAGCGCATCAAGCAGATGCACGTAGAGCAGGTCGGCGTCGTGATCCAGGCGAGCAAGCACATGCTCCTCCACCATGCTGCGCGGAAAGTCGCGCAGCGCAAAGGCCAGCAGCACGCCCGCGGCAAGCAGCACCAGAGCGAGCGTGAGCGAGAGGTGGCGGCGGATCGAGTTCATCTTTCGGCTTGCCCTCTAACGCGCACCTCAGTCGCCGCTGCGGAACACATAGCCCTGCCCGCGTCGGGTCTCGATGCGCTCGTTACCGAGCAGGCCGCGCAGGCGCCGGACGTAGACCTCGATGACGTTGCTGTCACGCTCGGCGTCGTAGTCATACACGTGCTCGGACAGCCGCGTCTTCGACAGTACCTCGTCGGGATGGCGCATGAAGTAGCGCAGCAGGCGGAACTCGGTGGCGGTCAGCGCCTGCTCGTTGCCGCTGCGATCGACCAGGCACTGGCGCGCCTCGTCCAGCCGCCAATCGCCCGTGCGCAGCTCGGTGTCGGGTACCGGCGCCGCACGGCGCAGCAGCGCCTGGATGCGCGCGAGGAGCTCTTCGATATGGAAGGGCTTGCCCAGATAGTCGTCGGCGCCCGCCTGCAGGCCCTCGACGCGCTCTGCCCAGCCGTCGCGAGCGGTGAGGATCAGGACGGGCACACGGTTCGCCGCCGCGCGCCACTCGCGCAACACCGTGAGCCCGGGCTTCCCGGGCAGACCGAGGTCGAGGATCACCGCGTCGTAGGGTTCAGTCGCGCCCAGATGAGCGCCGTCGATGCCGTCGCGTGCGAGGTCGACCGCGTAGCCTTCGGCGACAAGCCGGGTGCGTAGGCGCTCACCGAGCGGCGGATCATCCTCAACCACGAGCAGGCGCATCGATCACTTCTCCTTGCGTTCCAGAACTTCACCGCTGGCGGCGTCTAATTCAAGTTCGTGCACCCGGTTGCGCTCGTCGATAAGCTTGACCTCGTAGATCCAGCGCCCGTCCTCGTGCTCAAGTTCCAGGCCCACGACCTGGCCAGGCTGAACGCTACGGCTACGGGCCAAAACATCCTCGGCAGCCATGATACGGCCGGTCTCGCGCAAATGACGGATCTCATCCAGCCGAGGCCGCTCGGTCGCACTTGCGCCAAAGGCGAAGAGAGCGGCTGCCACGGTGACTCCCGACAGTGCAAGGCGAAAGGGGGTTCTCATGATTCAGTTTCTCCTCGAGGTTATTGGAGGAGGATTGTCGCAGCCCATCCTGAACGATGGCTGAAAAGGCCGAGCCGCGGATCGAGGCGCGTGTGTCCGGCTGCATCCGGTAGAACACGGTGGAGTCCAGTCGCACCTGCGGAAAGCGCGCCAGAAAATCCTGCTCGAACTCCCAGTGGGTCGAGGCCCGTCGGCCGTCGAGCAAGCCGGCGTAGGCGAGCACGTAGGTGCCCAGGCACAGGCCGACCACTGTAACCGTCCGAGCAACCCCGTAGTTCCCGATCAGAGCTGAATCATCGATCGTTGCGTCTCCGAAACTCACTTCTGGAGAGCGACGACGATGGAGCAGGAGAGACTGATGGCGCAGGCGGAGCTACCGGCTCAGCGCCGTGGCGAGGTGGCCGTACAGCGGCGCGTACACCGGGACGATGCATTCTGGCGCTCGCATGAGCAGCAGCGGCGCCGGCAAGGCTTGAGCATTCCGCAGTATTGCCAGG
>NZ_JBNCAR010000042.1:0-18908 GCF_051280715.1 Thauera sp. AutoDN2
GTCGTCGCTACGCTCGACTCGGACAGTCCTCGCCTCTTCAGGAACACCCCGCACGCATCCACGGACCGCTCGTGAGCAAATGAAAGACCTGACCCCAAACCCCCATGAGATTTTCTAACTACAAGCTTGTCGAGCACCTCCTGGCATGGATGAGCAAATGAAAGACCTGACCCCAGAACCTGGGCAGGCTGTCGGGCGAGTTCTTCAAGCTCGACCCACTGCGCTAAAGCGTCGTGTAACGCGACGGTTGATGTGGTGAGCGTGCACGAAAAAACGGGAGCCGAAGCTCCCGTTTTTACTTTCAAACCTGTCTCGGGGACAGATTAGAAAACGTGACGAACACCAACAGCGAAGACGTCGGATTCGTCACCACCAAAGCGGCCAGCGGCAACGTCGGCTGCCGACGGACGGTAAGCAACCGGACCGGCGTCCAGACCAGCATCATTGTCGGTACGGTTGTAGCCAGCGTACGCGGTGGTGCGCTTCGACAGAGCATGGGTGTAGGCGATCGAATACGACTTAGCCTTCAGGTCAGGCTGACCAGCTTCTTCAATCTCGCCCTCGCCATAACCAACATGAACGTTACCCGCCGCACCAACCGGAACGATCACACCAACCTGCCAAATGTTGCCATCGACGGTGCTGTCGTAGCCAGCGCTGCTGACATCCTGGTACGAAGCAGCCAGGGTCAGCATACCGAAGTTGTAGCTACCACCAACCAGCCATTCAGTCTGGTCATCACTACCGGTGACACTAACGGGGTCCTTCAGGTAATGATAGACGGCACCGACCTTCAACGGGCCGTTCGCGTATTCAACACCCAGACCAAAGCGGTCATCATCCGACGGATCCATCAGCTTGCCGCCGAGGGGCTCGACGTAGCTGTTTTCCTGATCACCCATCGCGTAGATAGCGCGAACCTTCAGACCCGAGAACGTGCCGTTGTAGGCAACAGAGTTGTTCCAGCGCGAGCCGCCGCCGGCGTCGATGGTCACAGCTGCGTCGTAGTTCGACAGAATAGCTTGAGCCGACAGGATCGGGGACGAAGCGAGAGCGTCGTACTGGAAGTCATAGCCAGGAGCGTACTGACGACCGAGGCTAACGGTGCCGAAACCACCCGACAGACCGACGAACGACTGGCGCGACTCGTTGCCGAGGCCAGTACCGTTATCGATGTTGTAGCCCTGTTCGAAGGTAAACACGGCGTTCAGGCCGTTGCCCAGAGCTTCGGTGCCACGGAAGCCGAGGCGCGAACTCGACAGGCCGCCGCTGTTGATAGCAGCCATGTCGTTGTCACCGTGCGAACCGAAGCCCATGTAGGCGTCAGCCACACCGTAGATGGTCACGTTCGACTGAGCGAAGGCCGGGGCCGAAACGAGGCCGGCGATGGCCAGCGCGATCAGTTTCTTCTGCATGTGTTTCTCCTCAAATTTGAAGTTGAGACCGCGGCACCTGCCTCGGCCCTACTCACCTCTCTGGCGAGAAGTCGGACCCGATTCTGCAAATCTGCCGACCGGCATGCAAGCACGGGCGCGCTAAAACGCCACATTCCGGGCTTTGTTGTTGCGGGCGTGCAACAGAACGCCTGATCAGCGCCGCGCATCGAGCCGCGGCAGACCCGCATTCCATGCCAGCAGCTTCTCGTCCGCCGTCACCAGCGTGGCGTTGCGAATGCTCGCGGAGGCGGCGATGAAGCGGTCTGCCGGGTCGCGATGCAGATCCGCGAACCCTGCCGCCGCCAGCACGATGCGTCCATCGAGCGCAATCTCGACCAGCCCCGCGCCCAGCAGGCCTGCCCGCCAGCTTTCAACAGCAAGCGGCAGGACGATGCGGCCCTTGTCCACAAGCATCGCGCATTCCCAGAAGCTGATCGCGCTCACCGCGACCTCGCCGGCGCGCCAGGCCTGCTCGATGCGCGCACGCGCCTGCGGCCCGAGCGCGGCATCGTCGGCATCCATCCAGATGAGCACATGCGTATCGAGCACGATCACGACAAGGCCTCCCAGTCGTCGTCGGCGACCGGCGCCACGATGTCACCGAGAATGCGCACGCCCGGATGCAGCCCGAAAGGCGACGATGCGCGCGCGCCCTGATAGGGATGCAGCTCGGCGACCGGCTTGCCGTTCTTGGTGACGACGAGGATCTCGCCGGAGGCCGCCACTTGGTCCATCAGGGCGAGGCAGCGGGCCTTGAATTCGGAAGCTTGAATGGTTTGCATGGTTGCGTTCCTTGGTCAATCGATATGACCATGATCATGACCATGGTTGCTTTTGCGATCAAGCGCAATCGACCCCCGCTGACACAGACGCTTGCCGCGCCGCCTAAAGTAGCTACTATGGATCTATCTCGACACTACTCAGGACACTCGTCATGAAAGTCATGACCGCACGCGAAGCAAAGAACCGGTTCGGCGAATTCCTCGATGCATCGCGCCGGGAGCCGGTCGTCATCACCAAGAATGATCGCCCTGTCGGCATCATGGTGTCGATCGAGGACGCAGCAGACACGCTGTTGCCCGAATTCCTGCTCGACAAGACACCCGGTTACGACGGCTGGCTCTTCGAGAAGGTCACGGCGACGCTCGAGCGCATCGATGCGGGCCAGACCACGCTACATGCCCACGACGAAGCCATGGCGCTGCTACGCGAGCGGGTGGCAGCACGGAATCGTCGTGCATGAACATCCTCTGGACTGGCGAGGCGCTGGACGACCTTGAGGAGATCCTTGTTTATTACCACTCGGAGGCAGGCCCCCTGACTGCGGAAGCCGTCCATTCGCGCATCGTTGCCGAGATCGAAGCCTTGCGCGTCTTCCCGGAGCGTATTCGGGCAAGTACGCGAATCCCGGGGGCACGTGAGCTCGTCGTTCGCCGACTGCCCTACATTGCCTTCGTGAAAGTGACGGATGACTCGGTGATCGTGCTCAACGTCGTTCATACCGCACGGGAATTTCCTGCGCGGCGCTGACGTGCTTGGCCAAGCCCGCCGGCAGCACGCCGCAGCTCGGCAATTGCGTACAACTTGTACAAAACATACAATTCAATCTCACCAAAACGAACAGGAGTCGCCACCATGCGCACCGTATCCGCCACCGAAGCAAAGCAAGGGCTGGCCGGCGTGCTTGACCTGGCCGCGCACGAACCGGTCGTGATCCGCCGCCAGAAGCGCGATGTCGCGGTCCTTCTGTCGATGAAGGAGTACGAGCGCCTCACACGACTCAACGTCGCCGAGTTCCAGCGCTTTTGCGACGCGGTCGGCGACAAGGCGGCAGCGGCGGGGCTGACCGAGGGCAAGCTCGCCGAATTGCTCGCCGATGACTGAATTCCTGCGTTTCGTCGTCGACACGAACGTTCTCGTCAGCCGCTTGCTGGCACCGCGCAGCCCCCCCACCCGGGCGGTCGATCAGGCGCTCGCCCATGGCAATCTGCTCGGCTCGGAGGAAACCCTGGCCGAGCTCGCCGAAGTGCTGGCACGGCCCAAGTTCGACCCGTATGTATCTCGAGAAGACCGCCGCGACTTCATCCGTCTGCTCGGCGGCGTCATGCAGATCGTGCCGATCATTCGCAGGGTGGCGGTTTGCCGCGATCCGCGCGACGACAAATTCCTGGAGCTTGCGGTCGCGGGCGAAGCGGCGGCAATCATCAGTGGGGACAAGGATCTGCTTGTGCTGAACCCATGGCACGGCATTCCCATCCTGACGCCAGCCGACTTCGTCTCGACGCGGAGCCTTCCCGGAACTCCGCCTGCCCCTTAGCACTCTCACGCCCCGAGTGCTAATATTGAGGCGCAAGGAGGACCCAAGCCCATGTCTCAAGCCCTGACCTTCCCCGTTCCCGCCGCCGGCAGCCTGGATCAGTACATCCAGAGCGTGAATCGCATGCCCATGCTGAGCGAGCAGCAGGAGGCGGATCTGGCGACGCGCCTGCGCGACGAAGGTGACGTGAATGCGGCGCGGCAACTGGTGATGTCGCATCTGCGTGTGGTCGTGTCGATCGCGCGCGGCTATCTCGGCTATGGCCTGCCCCACGCCGACCTGATCCAGGAAGGCAACATCGGGCTGATGAAAGCGGTCAAGCGCTTCGACCCGAGCCGCGGTGTGCGGCTGGTGTCGTTCGCGATCCACTGGATCAAGGCCGAGATTCACGAATACATCCTGAAGAACTGGCGCTTGGTGAAGATCGCCACCACCAAGGCGCAGCGCAAGCTGTTCTTCAACCTGCGCGGCATGAAAACGGACAGCACCACGCTGCAGCCCGCCGAGGTGCAGTCGATCGCCACCCAGCTCGGCGTGAAGCCCGAGGAAGTGGTCGAGATGGAAACCCGCCTCACTGGCCGCGACATTCCGCTCGACGCCGGCAGCGACGACGAGGACGAGCGCTTCGCCCCGATCGCCTACCTGCCCGACCCGCACGCCGAACCGTCAGCGCTGGTAGAGCAAGCCGAGCTTGCCCACCTGCAGGACACCGGCCTGCGCGACGCGCTCGCGAGCCTCGACGACCGCAGCCGCGCGATCGTCCAGCGCCGCTGGCTCGCCGAGGGGGACAGCGCCACGCTGCACGAGTTGGCCGCCGAATACGGCGTATCGGCCGAGCGCATCCGCCAGATCGAAGCCAAGGCGATGCAGAAGATGCGGGGGCTGCTGGCGGCGGTGGTGTGAAGCGCCCTCACGGAGCCCGGACAATAATGGCAGCGATCGCTGCCATTATTCGTTTACCCGCTGACAGGCCTCACTTCCCCGCCAGCAGCGCCTTGATATCCGCCGCCATCACCTGCGGGTCTTCGGCGTGCTTCATGTACAGCCGCAGCCGGCCGTCCGGGCCGAAGGCGTAGGTGCCGGCCGAGTGGTCGATGGTGTAGTGGCCGTCGACGTCACCGCTCTTGCGGTAGAACACGCGGAAATCCTTGGCGATCTCGGCGATCTTGTCCGCGCTGCCGTACATGCCGAGAAAGCGCTTGTCGAACAGCGGCACATACTCGGCGAGCAGTTCAGGCGTGTCGCGCTCGGGGTCGACGGTGACGAAGATCACCTGCACGCGGTCGGCATCGGGGCCCAGCGTCTCCATGACCGCGCTCATGCCCGACAGCGCGGTGGGGCACACGTCGGGGCATTGCGTATAGCCGAAGAAGATCGTGACGACCTTGCCCTTGAAGTCGGCGAGCGTGCGCGCCTGGCCGTTGTGATCGGTGAGCGCGAAGCGCTTGCCGTACTCGGCGCCGGTGATGTCGGTGCTCTTGAAGACGGGCTCGGAAGGGGTGCAGCCGGCGAGCAGGCCGATGGCGAGCAGCGGGGCGGCGACGAGACGGGCGACGGTGCGAGGGATTGAAAGCATGCGCGAACCTGTGTGCGGTGTTCTATCAGCGCTCAATGATAGTCCCCTTGCCGGCGTCGGGTCAGCAGGTCCGTGACCGATCGCCGCAGGAGACGGATGCGAAGCATGCATCCGAACAAGCACCACGCTCCCTCGTGCATGCATGGCGTCACTCATCCGGTCGCACTCAGCCTGCGCTTGATCACCCGCATCGCCCCCCCGAGCAGCGGCAGCTTCTCGTACAGCTCCTCGGCGGCATCCCAGTAGTCGCGGTGCAGCGTCACCCGGCCTTCGGCGTCGAAGCGCAGGTGCGTAACGCCCCGCACCGTGAGCGCGCGCCCGCGCAGGCGGAAGTGAAACGCCCACCCGAGCATGGCCTGGGCGCCCTGCTCGATACGATCGGTGACCACGAAGCGCGGCGACTCGGTGGTGGCGAACATGTGCTCGAAGATGCGGCGGATGGCGGGGACGCCGGCGACCTCGTTGAAGGGGTCCTTGAAGCGGGCATCGGGCGCGTAGTACTGGTCGAGCGTGGCGAGGCTGGCGGGCGTCAAGGTTTCATAGAAGTCGGCCAGGCGGCGCGCAGAACTCGGATTCGCACCCCGGTCAGGCACGGCAGCCTCATCGCTCATCGATGCCTCCTCAAAGCCCGGTCGCACGGCGCACGAGCGGGAAGTACATCCGTCGCGGCAGCCACTGCAGCAGCTTCAGCACGCGTGTGAAGCGCTTCGGGAAGTGGATCTCGAAGTCGCCGCGTGCGAAGCCTTCCACGATCGCGTCGGCCGCCTGCGCCGGCGTCTGCAGCGCCGGCATGGCGAAGTCGTTCTGCGCGGTGAGCGGCGTGGCGACGAAGCCGGGGTCGATCAGGAAAACGTCGATGCCGCGCGGGGCGAGGTCGAGGTGCAGCACCTCGGCGAAGTTGATCAGCGCAGCCTTGGACGGGCCATACACCGCAGCCTTCGGCAGTCCGCCGTAGCCCGCGACGCTTCCCACCAGCGCGAGCGCCCCATTGCCCTGCGCGAGCAGGGTCGGCAGTACGGCGGCGACGCCGCTCATGGTCCCGAAGAGGTTGACGTCGAGGGTTTCGCGTACGGCGTCGGCGGTCAGCTCCCAGGCGCGCAGCGGGCGGTAGGTGCCGGCGTTGAACACGACAAGGTCGATGCCGCCCCAGTGGGCAAGGATGTCGTCGCGGACGCGGGCGAAGGTGTCAGCGTCGGTGAGGTCCAGCGCCAGAGCGAGACTGCGATCCGCCGCAAGCTCCGGCCGCAGCATTGTGGGAGCGGTACTGGAGGGCGCGGTGGCGCTCCCGGCGTGGGCAGGAGAGATGGTGTTGGCCAGCGCACGCGCAGCGTCGCAGGCCGCGCACACCGCACGCAGCTTGTCCGCGCCGCGCGCCGACAGTGCCAGGCGGGCGCCACGGCGCGCGAGCGCGAGCGCGAGCGCCTCGCCGATGCCCGACGAGGCGCCGACGATCCACACCCGTCTGCCGGCCCAGTCGCGAATCGGCGTGTTGAGCGGGCCGAACAGGCGCTGCAGCACGCCCGCGCCAAGGTTCATTGCGGCGCCCGCTTGACGAAGCTCAGCGTGACCTCGCCCAGCCGGAAGCCGAACTTGCTCATCACCGAGCGGTTGAGCATGACCTTGTCGTCCATCAGGAACATCCAGTCGTCGAAGTCGACGTTATAGACCTTGTCGTCCACCGGCAGCGCAAGCACGTAGCGCCAGCGCAGCGCGTTGCCCGCGGCCTCGCCGCTGGCAACGCCGACCACGTCGTCCGCGCGGCCGGTGTAGCGCCCTTCGCCGAGGCGGGTGAGGGTCCACACGCGGCGCTGCGTGCTGCCGTCGGAATAGGTGAAGCGCTCATCGAGCGTGCCGACCGCACCCTGCCAACTCGCCTCGATGACGACATGGAAGCGCTTGACCACCTTGCCCGAGCGGTCCTGGAACATGCCCCAGGCGTCGAGCGTGCCGTCGAAGTAGTCGCGCAGCTCGAGCACCGGCTGCTCCGCACGATAGTGATCCACATTCACGCTGCTGCACCCCCACAGGCCGAACACGGCCACCAAGATCAACCAGAAACGTTTCATTCGCCTTCTCCTCATTCAAGCTCATCTGCAGTCGCTCGCCGCAACCGTGGGAACGGGCCTGCCTGCGAATACCCCGGCTCGATCGCATGCCGCCACCGCCACAGCAGCACGATGGCCCCGAGCTTGAGCGCTAGCGGCGCAAAGCCATACACCCGGGCCAGCGCCGACACCGCCGCAGCGTCGCGCGCACCCGGCGCGTAGCCGAGCAGCGCGAGCAGCGGGAGCGCCAGGCCGGCCGCGAGCGCCAGGTTGGCCTTGGTGACGAAGTTCCACCAGCCGAAGCAGGCGCCCGCCGGCAGCGACTCGCACCGCGTGTCCGCCTGGCCCTGTACGCCGCATGTCGCGTGCGCCCCGCCCCGCCCGTCCTTCCCTTCCTCTACAGCCCCGCAGGCCGCTCCTGCCCCCTCGCCCTCTGCGCCGGTACCGACTGGCGCGACCACGGGCAGGGCTGCTCGCCCATGGCTGCGCGCAATCAGGTCGGCGAGGAGGGACGGCGGAAGGCTCAGGTCAGCGCCCAGCGCCACACCCGACAGCACACAGATCAGCGCGTAGGCGAACACATCCCCGCTGCCCAGTAGACCTGCCCACGCGAACACAGCCACCGCCAGCACCATGCCGGCGAGCCAGGCGCGCAGCTTGCCGACGCGGCGCGACACCCTCACCCACAGCGGCAGGCTCGCCGCCGCTGCGAAGAAGTACAGCGCGAGAAAGCCGCCCGCAAGCGATTCGGCCTGCAGCACGTCAGCGACGAAGAACAGCACCGTGGCCGAGGGAATCGCCGCAGCGATGCCATTGGCCGCGAACACCGCGAGCAGGCAGGCGAAGGCCGGCGCGCGCAGCACCGCGATCAGCCCGCGCCAGACCGGGGCCGCGCGGCCCGGACGAGGCGACGGGACGGGCGCACGCAGCAAGGTCCACAACCCGAAACCGGCGAGCAGCGGCAGGAACACCCAGGCCAGGCGCGCGAGCCCGGCCGCCTCACCGGCGCCCGCCGCGAGCACCCCGGGCAGCGCCGCCGCCAGCACCACGCCCACGAGCGCAAAGGCTTCGCGGCTGGCGACGAAGCGGGTGCGCGCATCCGGCGTATCGGCGACCTCGGCCCCCCATGCGTTATAGGCGATGGTCGCCACCGAGTAGGCTAGCGACACCCCGACCAGCAACGCGAACAGCCACAGCGCGCCTGCCCCTTCGGGCGGAATCAGCAGGCCGAGCATGCCCAGCGCAAGTGCCGGCAAGGCGAGCGCCACCCACAGCCGGCGCCGCGGCAGCCGGTCGTTGGCCCAGCCGATGAGGGGGTCGGTGACCGCATCGACGATACGCGCGGCGAGCAATACCGCGCCCACCAGCGCGAGCGACAGGCCTACCCCCTCCGCATACAGGCGGGGTACATGGACGTAGATCGGCAGCGCGGCGAAGGCAAGCGGCAGGCCGAGCGCGCCGTAAGCAACGAGGGACTGTCGCGGCACCGCGCCTCCGGCGGCACGCCCGGCCGGGGGGTTCATCGCGCGGCTTTCGCCAGCCCGAGCAACTGCGCGCGCAGTTGCGGCTCACGCGTGCGCGGATCGAGCCAGATGGCGAAGAAGGCGTGCGCCAGTTCGGGGTCGTCGATCTCGCCGCTGGGCCGGCCCTGATGCCAGAACCGAGCCCCCTCTCCCGGCCGGTGCAGCGCTGCAAGGGTGTCGCCAGCGGCCACCGAGGGCAGCGCGTCGGCAAGCGCCTCGCGCCAGCGCGCGAGCCGGACTTCGTCGGTGAAACCGAGGCGGCGCATTTCGTCAACACTGACGCTCACCAGCCGCTCGCCGCTGATCGCACGCGCGTAGCGGATCGACAGCACATGCTCGCCCTCGACCGCCGCCTCGCCGCGCGCACCCGCCCACAGCGCGGCGTCATAGAGCTTGAAGCCGAGCCAGCGCATCTCGCCCTCGCCGATGCGCTCCAGCGGCGCAGCGACCGCCTGCACCGCCGCAGGCAGGCCGACCGCGGCGGCCGGAACCGCTGCACCCAGTGCCAGCATCAGCGCAACGAGCACAGCCGGTGCGCGCAGCATCACCGCGCTCCCGGCCCTTGTCCGGCGTGCGCGAACACGTAGTGATGCACGTCGATGTCGCCGGTCTCGAAGCCCGCTTCGCAGTAAGACAGATAGAAGCGCCACATGCGCAGGAAACGCTCGGGAAAGCCCTGGGCGCGCACCGCGGTGGATTGCGCCTCGAAGGCGCGGTGCCAGTGCGCCAGCGTGCGCGCGTAGTCGCGGCCGAAGGCGAAATCGCCCACCACGTCCAGCCCCACGCGCTGCGCCTGCTGCGCCACCGCGCCCGGGCTGGGTAGCATGCCGCCGGGGAAGACGTGGCGCTGGATGAAGTCGGTGCCGCGGCGGTAGCGCGTGAACAGCGCATCGTCGATGGTGATCGCCTGCACCACGCAGCGCCCGCCCGGCTTCAACAGCGCGGAGAGCTGGGCGAAGTAGGTGGGCCAGAAGCGCTCGCCCACCGCCTCGATCATCTCGATGGAGACGATGTGGTCATACTTGACGCGCACGTCGCGATAGTCGCAGAGCTCGAAATCCACCTTGTCGGCAAAGCCGCCACGCTCCGCGCGCGCGCGTGCGAACGCGAGCTGCGAGGGCGACAGCGTAATGCCGAGCACCTTGCAGCCGAACTCGGTGGCGGCGACCTCGGCGAAGCCGCCCCAGCCGCAGCCCACTTCCAGAATCGTCTGCCCGGGCCGGGCGCCGAGCTCGCCGAGGATGCGGCGGTACTTGCGCAGCTGCGCGTCGGCCAGCGACTCGTCCGGCGAGGCGAACACCGCCGCCGAGTAAGTCATGGTCGGGTCGAGCCAGAGCGCGTAGAAGTCGTTGCCGAGGTCGTAGTGGGCCTCGATGTTGCGCCGCGAGCCGCTGCGCGTGTTGGCGCGCAGCAGGTGCTGCAGGCGGTGGCTCAGCAGGCGGAACATGCGGCCGTAGATCGCGCCCTGCAGGCGGGTGCGGTTGGCCGACAGCAGGCGCAAGAGGCCGGTGAGGTCCTCGGTGTCCCACAGGCCGTCCATCCAGGCCTCGCCGAAGCCGATGTCGCCGCGCGCGAGCGCCTCGTCGAACACCGCGTGGTCGCGCACACGCAGGTGCGCCACGAGCGGGCCACGGCCTGCGCGCACGCGCACGCCGTCGGGCAGTTCCACCGCGAGCGCGCCACCGTCGAGGCGGTCGAGCATCTCCAGGCACAGCCGGGTCGCACGCGGCAGGCGCGCAAGGCGCAGGCCGGCAAGCGGCTGCAGGGCGTGGTCGAGTGCGTTCATCAGGAGATCTCCTCGATCGGCGGCGCGGGCTTGCGGAAGAAGCTCACCCGGCGCAGGGCCAGGCGCAACGCCTGCCAGTGGATGCGGGCGACGACGCCCAGGGTCATGAACGGCTGGCGCGCAAGCCACTTCGCCATGCTGCGCCCGGTGATGGCCTCGGCGCGGCCCGACAGGCGGGTGGACAGCTGACGCTGCCCGCCGTCCCAGAGCTCGATCGACACCGCATGCACCGTGCCGAGCCGTTCGAAACGGAAGCGGTATTCACCGCGCACCGGGAAGAAGGGCGAGACATGAAAGCGTTTGCTGGCGCGCAGTTCGTCGCCGGAGGCGATCGGGTGCAAGTCGGGGTGATGCACCAGGTAGTTGTGACGCTCGCCGAAGGTGTTGTTCACCTCGGCCAGCACGGCGCGCAGCGCACCCTCGCCGTCGTGGCAGAACCAGAAGCTCACCGGGTTGAAGACGAAGCCGAAGATCCGCGGCATGGTCTGCAGCACGATCTCGCCGTCGCACACCCGGTCCAGCCCGCGCTCGCTCAGCAAGGCGCGAATCCATGGCAGCAGGGGCGAGCCATCGCGTGCGCCATGGTCGCGACGGCGGAAGCTGATCGGGCGGGCACGCTCGATGCCCAACAGCGGCACACGCAAGGCGTCGAGGCGGCCAAGCGGAAGACGCAGAAAGGCCGTCGGGTAGACGAAGCGGTTGTGCGCCTGCACGTGGCGTTCGTGCATGACCGCACCGAAGCAGACCACGGGACGCAGCGCAGAGGCCGTCTCGAGCGCCACATTGCCGCAGTCGGGGGCGGAAACCGCGGGCCGCAGTGCGTCCCGCGGACGGGTGCCCCCCATCACGCAGTCACCTCGCACGCCACGCCCGTCAAACCCTGCGCCGGCACGCGGCCACGCCGCCACGGCACCTCCACGCCCATCGCCTCCACCACCGCGATGGCCGACTTGAGGCCATCCTCGTGGAAGCCGTAGCCGGTCCAGGCCCCGGCGAACCAGCAGCGGTCGCGCCCCTGGATCGCGGACAGCGCAGCCTGAGCGTCGATCGCGGCGTGGTCGAAGACAGGATGCGCGTATTCGATGCGGCGGAAGGTCTTGTCCGCCGCGGGCTCGGTGAAGGGGTTCAGCGACACCACCACCGGCGTGTCGAAAGGCAGCGGCTGCAGGCGGTTGATCAGGTAGCTCACCGAGACCGGGCGCGCATCGGGCGCGCCGGCGCCGGCGAGGTAGTTCCACGCCGACCACACCTTGGGGCGCCGCGGCAGCAGCGCAGTGTCGG
Source organism: Thauera sp. AutoDN2 (assembly GCF_051280715.1). Taxonomy (NCBI): domain Bacteria; kingdom Pseudomonadati; phylum Pseudomonadota; class Betaproteobacteria; order Rhodocyclales; family Zoogloeaceae; genus Thauera; species Thauera sp. AutoDN2. Next base: position 11,965 of record NZ_JBNCAR010000042.1, read on the forward strand.
TATGCAGATGCGCGACGTTCGCCTGATAGCGCACGGCGCCGAGGATGCGGCGTTCGTCCGCGCTCGCCTCACCATCGAGAATGGCCAGCGCCTGGTCGCTGTGGCACGCGAACACCACCTCGTCGAAACGTTCGGGGCCGTCCGCAGTGTGCACCCACACCCCTTCGGCGACGCGCACCACCTTGCGCACCGGCGCGTTCACGCGCACGTCGGGCAGATTGGCAAGCATGCGCCGCACGTAGGTCCGCCCTCCGCCCTTCACCGTGCGCCAGGTCGGGCGGTCCAGGATCTGCAGCAGCCCATGGTTATGGCAGAACTGCACGAAGGTCGCGAGCGGGTAAGCCAGCATGGTGCGCGTCGGGCAGGACCAGATCGCTGCGGCCATGGGCAACAGATACCAGTCGCGGAAGGCCTTCGAGTAGGCCTCGGCATCGAGGTATTCGCCCAGCGACAGCGCCGGCATCGTGCCCTCCGTCGCCATGCGGGTGGTCTCGCGGTTGAAGCGCAGGATGTCGCGCAGCATGGAGAGAAAGGCCGGACGCACCAGGTTGGCGCGTTGGGCGAATACGCTGGCGAGGTCGGTGCCGGCCCATTCGATCTCGGGCTCGGCGAGGCTGACGCCGAAGCTCATCTCGGTTTCGACCGCCTCCACGCCGAGCATCGCAAACAGCGCACACAGGTTGGGGTAGGTGCGGCGGTTGAACACCAGGAAGCCGGTGTCGACCGGATGGGTGAGGCCGTCGATCGTCACGTCGATGGTGTTGGTGTGGCCGCCAACGTAGCTGCCCGCCTCGAACAGGGTGACGTGCTCGTGCGACGCGAGCAGCCAGGCCGTGGACAGCCCGGCGATGCCGCCGCCGATCACCGCCACCCGCCGCCCCCCGGCGTGTGCCCCCCGCTGCGCCGCTTGCAGGCGGTCAATCTCGCCCATCTTCATGGCGTTTACTCCGGCGCGTTCTCGCCCTCGATCAGGGCGTAGGCGGAATGGTTGTGGATCGACTCGAAGTTCTCGGACTGCACCCGCCACGAGGCCACGCGGGCATCGCCACGCAGGCGCAGCGCGATGTCGCGCACCAGATCCTCGACGAACTTGGGATTGTCGTAGGCACGCTCGGTGACCCACTTCTCGTCCGGGCGCTTGAGCAAGCCAAAGACCTCGCACGAGGCTTCTTCCTCGGCCATGCGCACCAGTTCGCGCAGGCCAAGGTCGCCACGCAGCGTGGCCGAGATCGTGATGTGCGAGCGCTGGTTGTGCGCACCGTAGTCCGAGATCTTCTTCGAACACGGGCACAGGCTGGTGACCGGCACCACCGCCTCGAGCGTGGTGCGCACCTCGCCGCCTTCGGGTTTCTCGACCACCATCCGGGCGTCCATGTCGAGCAGGCTGTCCACGCCCGAAACCGGCGCGGTCTTCTTCATGAACCAGGGGAAGCGCGCCTCGATGCGGCCACTGGAAGCCTCGAGCCGCTCCAGCATGCCGGCGAACAGCGTGCGCATGCCGTCGAGGTCGAGCGCTTCGCGCTCCGCCTCGAGCAACTCGACGAAACGCGACATGTGCGTACCCTTCACGTCGGCCGGCAGCCCCACGGTCATCTCCAGCGTGGCGACGGTGTGCTGCACGCTGGCGTCTACATCGCGAATCGACATCGGGTAGCGCAGGCCGCGCACGCCCACATGCTGGATGACGAGCGCGCGATGGTCGGCGCTGGACTGGACGTCGGGCAGGAAGAACTTTTCCGGGGCGTTCATGATTTGACCTCTTGCGTGGCGGGATGGGGGCGGAGCGGCAGATCGGGACGATGGAGCAGCAACATCAGTTCGAGCGTGGCAGGCATGGACGCCCCCGCACCGGTCGGGCCCTGCACCACCGCAGCGCCCGCCTGCGGCGCGTGCTCGACCACCGGAGCGGACGCCGAAGCGGCCGACACGAGGAGCAGGGCGGCGGCGAGGGAGCCTGCACACCGGCGCAACACATTTGCGCTCATAGCTATGTCCTGGACAAGAATTGATGACGATCTCACCTTAGACCGAGTCATTCTCCATGTCAATCGTTTGTCCAGGACAAACTGGATTTTTTGTCCAGACATGAAACAAGCGTTTGCGCCCTGTTGCGCATAATTCACACCCCGGTCGGACGCCGCGGTATTACGCTTCCGTGACAACGATCATTGCCCAGCGGAGGCCAACCTGGACACCAGCCACATCGACGCCTACACCATCTCTGCCGGCCTGCTCGGCGGCATCGGCCTGTTCCTGCTTGGCATGCACATGCTCACCGAAGGCCTGAAGCTGGCGGCCGGCCGTGCACTCGAGGGCCTGCTCGAACGTGGCACCGCCACGCCTGTTCGCGGTCTGGGCGCGGGGATGACGATGACCGCGCTGGTGCAGTCCTCAACCGCGGTCACGGTGGCCAGCATCGGCTTCGTCAACACCGGTCTGCTGTCGCTGCAGAACGCGATGTGGGTGATCTTCGGCTCCAACGTGGGTACCACCCTCAATGCCTGGCTGGTGGCGGCGCTGGGCTTCAGCTTCAAGATCGACGCCTTCGCCCTCCCCTTCGTCGGCATCGGCGCAGTGACGATGCTGGCTGGGCGCACCGTGCGCCAGCGCGCGCTGGGCCAGGCCCTGGCGGGCTTCGGCGTGCTCTTCCTGGGCATCGACGTGCTCAAGGACACGTTCTCGGGCTTCGGTGCGGAGATGAACCTGCAGGACCACATCAGCCCGGGCGTCCTCGGCTGGCTGACGCTGGTCGGCATCGGTACCTTGCTGACGGTGCTGATGCAGGCTTCGGGCGCCGTGATCGCAATCATCATCACCGCCGCACAGGGCGGACTGATGTCGATCGAGGCCGCCTGCGCAATGGTGATCGGCACCAACATCGGCACAACCTCCACCGCCATCCTGTCCGCGCTCGGCGCGACCTCGAATGCACGACGCCTGGCCGCGACCCACGTGATCTTCAACCTCGTTACCGGCGCGGTGGCGATCGCGCTGCTGCCGGTGCTGATCAGCCTGCTCGGCCTGCTGCGGGAATGGTTCGAGCAGCCGGCGACGCCGGCGGTGATGTTGGCAATGTTCCATTCCGCGTTCAACCTGCTGGGCGTATTGCTGATGGTGCCGCTGGCACGCCCGCTGCAGCGCTTCCTTGCCGGTCATTTCCGCAGTCGCGAGGAAGAGATCGCCCGCCCCCGGCATCTCGACGCCCCTTCGCTGGCGGTGCCGGACCTCGCCCTGCGCGCACTGCGGCTCGAGCTCAGCCGCACGCAGTCCTTCGCCGTGACGGCGCTCACCGCCGCCTCCCGCGTGCCCCCGGACGAGCCCTGGATCGAACGCCAGGCGAGTGCGCTCGATGCCCTTGCGCCAGCCATCTCGAGCTACGTGAGCAAGCTCAGTGCAGGCCGCCTGCCGCCCGCACTGGTCGAGGGGCTCGCACACAGCCTGCGCGCACTGCAGTACCAGGAGAGCGCAGTGCTCGCCGTGCGCCAGGCCTGCGCACTGGCCACCACGCTGGGCGCGCCGCCCGATGCCGAACTCGAGCACGCTGCCGCCGCCTTCCGCCAGGCGACCGCCACCCTGGCCGCGGGCGCAGACGCGGCACGCGGCGACTTCAGCGCGGTGGCCGTCGAGGTGCGCCTGGAGGAAACCGAAGCGCGCTACCAGGCGTTCAAGGAGGCACTGCTGCTTGCCGGCGCGCATGCCCGCATCGACATCGGCACGATGCAGGACTGGCTGCGTCTGGCGAGCATGGAGCGGCGCGCCGTCGAACAGGTGGCCAAGGCCGCACGCATGCTGGCGGTGCTGGACGGCGATCTCAGCCCGCAGCAGGCCAAGGACGCAGCGGAACAGGAATCCGCGCACGAAGGCGCATGAGTCCGGCACCCTCCTTCGCCCAGCGAGACAGCCCCGTTTCCTGACCCAGTTTGTCCTGGACAAACTGGGGGCGGATGCCTAAGATCAGGTCAATCGCTCCCTGTAACGAATTGAACACGTCCTCGATGAACGCCCCCACCCAACCCGAAGCCGCTTTCAGTATCGCCGCCGTCGAGCGTGACACCGGCCTGGCCAAGGACACGCTGCGCGTGTGGGAACGACGGTACGGCTTTCCTGCCCCGTCACGCGATGCGAATGGAGAACGTCTCTATCCGACCGAGCAGGTCGAGAAGCTGCGCCTGATCCGACGCCTGATCGACCACGGACGGCGCCCGGCGGGTATCGTCGGCGCGAGCGTCCAGGAGCTGAGCGAGATGCTCGACGGCTGCCTGTGCCCGAACGTGAGCGCCACTGGCCGTTGCGACGACGGCTTGCTCGAGCTGGTGCGCCTTCACCGCAGCGCCGAGCTCGCCGCCGCGCTGCGCCAGACGCTGTTGAAGCAGGGCCTGCAGCGCTTTGTCGCCGACACCATCGCCCCGCTCGCCGCGGCGGTGGGCGAGGCGTGGATGCGCGGCGAGGTCGACGTGGCCGAAGAGCATCTGTTCACCGAGCAGGTGCAGAACGTGCTTCGCGGCGCAATTGGGACCCATGCCGCCAACGGCGGACGACCGCGGGTGCTGCTGACCACCTTCCCCGAGGAGGAGCACGTGCTCGGCCTGCTGATGGCCGAAGCCATGCTCGTGCCGGAAGGAGCCAGCTGCCTGTCGCTCGGCACCCGCACCCCGCTCGCCGACATCCGCAGCGCTGCCATGAGTGGCGGCTTCGACATCGTCGGCCTGTCCTTCAGCATCGCCTATCCCGCCCGCCAGGCGATCGACGGCCTGCTCGCGCTGCGCGAGATGCTGCCGCCCGAACTCGACATCTGGGCTGGTGGCGCGGCGGTCCGTGACAAGCAGAAGCGACTCCCGGGCATCCAGGTGGTAGGCGGCCTCGATGACACCCTGGCCGCCCTGCAGGACTGGCGCACGAGACACCCCTGATCGGCGGCCAGGGCAACCGCCCGTCCCACCAATCCCGTCCAGCTCATTCGCGCCCCCCTCGATCGCCAGCCCGAGCCTTGAGCTGCGGCGGTAAAATGCGCGCATGTTTGCCGACCCCGACGCCCAGCCCTTCCCCAACACCGACACCCACCGCCCTTCCGCCGCCGAACCGGCGCCTCCGCACGCCGTGGCGGGCGAGCCTTGCGCGGTCGCCGGTGACGCGGCCCTCACCGAGTCGGCACACCGCATTCTCGAGCACGTCTTCGGCTATCCCGCCTTCCGCGGCGAGCAGCAGCAGATCGTCGAGCACGTGGCCCGCGGCGGCGACGCGCTGGTGCTGATGCCCACCGGCGGCGGCAAGTCGCTGTGCTACCAGATTCCCGCGCTGCTGCGAGAAGGCACCGCGATCGTCGTTTCACCGCTGATCGCGCTGATGCAGGACCAGGTAAGTGCGCTGGTCGAAGCCGGCGTCAACGCCGCCTTCCTCAACTCGAGCCTGGACATGGACGCCGCGCGCAGTGTGGAGCGCGCGCTCTGGGACGGCACGCTCGACCTGCTCTACGTCGCCCCCGAACGGCTGATGACGCCACGCTTCCTCGACCAGCTCGACCACCTGCGCGACACCGGCCGGCTGGCACTGTTCGCGATCGACGAGGCGCACTGCGTATCACAGTGGGGGCACGACTTCCGCCCCGAGTACCTGCAACTCTCGATCCTGCCCGAACGCTACCCCGCCATCCCGCGCATCGCACTCACCGCCACCGCCGACCGCCAGACCCGCGAAGAAATCGCCGAGCGGCTGAACCTGACCCGCGCGCGCCGCTTCGTCTCCAGCTTCGACCGCCCCAACATCCGCTACACCATCGTTGACAAGGACGACGCGCGCCGCCAGTTGCTGCACTTCATCCGCGAGGAATGCCCCGGCCAGGCGGGCATCGTGTATTGCCTGTCGCGGCGCAAGGTGGAAGAGACCGCTGCCTGGCTGCAGGAGCAGGGCCTCAACGCCCTGCCCTACCACGCAGGTATGGCACAGGAGATGCGCGCCGAGCACCAGACGCGCTTTTTGCGCGAAGACGGCCTGATCATGGTGGCGACCATCGCCTTCGGCATGGGCATCGACAAGCCCGACGTGCGCTTCGTCGCGCACCTCGACCTGCCGCGCTCGATCGAGGGCTACTACCAGGAAACCGGCCGCGCCGGCCGAGACGGCCTGCCGGCGCAGGCGTGGATGGCGTGGGGGGCGCAGGACGTGGTGCAGCAGCGGCGCATGATCGACGAATCCGAGGCGAGCGAGGAGTTCAAGCGCCTGGCCCGCAACCGGCTCGACGTGCTGGTCGGCCTGGTCGAAGCCACCACCTGCCGCCGCCAGCACCTGCTCGCCTATTTCGGCGAGGAATCCAGCTCCTGCGGCAACTGCGACAACTGCCTCCACCCGCCGCAGACCTGGGACGCCACCGAAGCCGCACGCAAGGCGTTGAGCTGCGTGTATCGCACCGGACAGCGCTATGGCGCCGGCCACCTGATCGACGTGCTGCGCGGCGAACGCACCGACAAGGTCGTCGAGCGTGGCCATCAGGACATCACCACTTTCGGCATCGGCAGCGAGTTCGACGAGAAGCGCTGGCGCACGGTGTTCCGCCAGCTCGTCGCGCGCGAGTTCGTCGCGGTGGACCACGAACGCTACAACGCCCTGCGCCTTACCGACGCCGCGCGCCCGCTGCTGCGCGGCGAGGCCGAATTCCACCTGCGCCTCGAGCGCGAACGCAGCCGCAGCCGCGGCAAGCGCCGCAGCAGCCCCCCGGCCGACCTCCCCGCGGGCATCCCCACCACCCTCTTCGACCGCCTGCGCGCCTGGCGCTTCGCCACGGCCAAGGAGCGCAACGTGCCCGCCTACGTCGTCTTCCCCGACGCCACGCTGCGCGAGATCGCCCTCCACCGCCCGCAGTCGCTGGCCGAGCTCGCCGGCATCAGCGGTGTGGGCGATCGCAAGCTGGAACACTACGGCGCGGCGATCCTGGAGATCGTGGGCGAGGC
>NZ_JBNCAR010000043.1:0-16529 GCF_051280715.1 Thauera sp. AutoDN2
TGCGAGCAGAGAAGCTCTGACCGACTTCGTCATGTTGGATTTCAAATCACGTCTCCCCGGAACTGAACGCTACGGCCACGAATAGTGCCGTTGGGCTAGGAATCTAGCATTTCCCGACGGTCATCGCATCATCATCGAAAGCCGATTCGATGCATTTAGCGTGACGGATTACCGCCCCCGTGCGGGAACGCCAATCAAAAAGGGGGCTCGCGCCCCCTTTTTTACGTCTGCTCAGCCCGATACTTAAGCTTCGAGCAGGATGCGCAGCATGCGGCGCAGCGGCTCGGCCGCGCCCCACAGCAACTGGTCGCCCACGGTGAAGGCGCCGAGGTACTCGGGGCCCATCGCCATCTTGTGCAGGCGCCCGACCGGGACGGTCAGCGTGCCGGTGACAGCGGTCGGGGTCAGTTCGCGCTCGGTGATCTCGCGATCGTTAGGCACCACCTTCACCCATGGGTTGGCGCCGGCGATGATCTCGGTGAGCTCGTCGAGCGGCACGTCCTTCTTGAGCTTGATGGTCAGCGCCTGCGAGTGGCAGCGCATCGCGCCGATGCGCACGCACAGGCCGTCGATCGGGATCGAGCCCGGGCTGCGGAAGGCCGGGTTGCCGAGGATCTTGTTGCACTCGGCGCCGCCCTTCCACTCTTCCTTGCTCTGGCCGTGCTCGACCGGCACGTCGATCCAGGGGATGAGGCTGCCGGCGAGCGGGGTGTTGCGGAAGTTCTTCTTCGGGAAACTGTCCGAGCGCATGGTCTCGGCAACCTTGCGGTCGATCTCGAGGATGGCCGAGGCTGGGTCGGCGAGCAGATCCTTGACCGAGTCATGAATGGTGCCCATCTGGCTGATGAGTTCGCGCATGTTCTGCGCGCCGGCGCCCGAGGCCGCCTGGTAGGTCATCGCCGAGATCCACTCGACCAGGCCGTGCCGGAACAGGCCGCCCAGGCCCATCAGCATCAGCGACACGGTACAGTTGCCGCCGATCCAGTTCCGCCCGCCCTTGGCGAGCGCGGCGTCGATGACGTTGCGGTTAACCGGGTCGAGGATGATCACCGCGTCGTCGTTCATGCGCAGCGCGGAGGCGGCGTCGATCCAGTGGCCGTTCCAGCCGGTGGCGCGCAGCTTGGGGAAGACTTCCTTGGTGTAATCGCCGCCCTGGCAGGTGATCACGATGTCGCAGGCCTTGAGCGCATCGATGTTCATCGCGTCCTGCAGTGGCGCGGCGGCTTCCTTGCCACCGAAGGACGGCGCCTTGCCGCCGGCGTTCGAGGTGGAGAAATACACCGGCTCGATGAAGGCGAAGTCGCCCTCTTCCACCATGCGCTGCATCAGCACGGAACCCACCATGCCACGCCAGCCAACCAGACCGACTCGATTCATGTTCATCACTCTCTACAAAGACGTTCTTCGAAAAACCGCTTCAGACCCAGAAGCTTACAGCGCCGCGAGCACCGCGTCGCCCATCTCGCGGGTGCCAACCTTGGTCGTGCCCGGCTCGTAGATGTCACCCGTGCGATAGCCCTGTGCGAGCACCTTCTTGACCGCATTCTCAACACGCTGCGCGGCCGCTTCCTGATTGAACGTATAGCGCAGCATCATCGCCGCCGAAAGGATGGTGGCGAGCGGGTTGGCCACGCCCTTGCCGGCGATGTCCGGCGCGGAGCCGTGCGAGGGCTCGTACAGGCCCTTGTTGTTGGCATCCAGCGAGGCCGACGGCAGCATGCCGATCGAGCCGGTGAGCATCGAGGCCTCATCCGACAGGATGTCGCCGAACATGTTGCCGGTGACCATGACATCGAACTGCTTGGGCGCACGCACGAGCTGCATGGCGGCGTTGTCGACCAGCATGTGGCTGAGCTCGACGTCCGGGTAGTCCTTGGCGACCTCCTCGGCAATGTCGCGCCACAGCTGCGTGCATTCGAGCACGTTCATCTTGTCAACCGAGCACAGCTTCTTGCCACGCTTCTGCGCAGCCTCGAAGGCGACCTTGAGGATGCGGCGGATCTCGTATTCCGCGTAGATCATGGTGTTCCAGCCCACACGCTGCTGGGTGCCCTCGACCTCGCGCATCTCGATGCCGCGCGGCTGGCCGAAGTAGATGTCGCCGGTAAGCTCACGCACGATCAGGATGTCCAACCCCGCGACAACCTCGGGCTTCAGCGACGATGCATTGGCGAGCTCGGGGTACAGGATGGCCGGGCGCAGGTTGGCGAACAGGCCCAGATCCTTGCGGATGCCGAGCAGGCCGCGCTCCGGACGCTGCTCACGCGGCAGGGTGTCCCACTTCGGGCCGCCGACCGCGCCGAGCAGCACCGCATCCGCTTCGCGCGCGAGCTTCTGCGTCGCTTCAGGATACGGGGTGCCGGTGGCATCCACCGCGCAGCCGCCGAGCAGCGCCTCTTCCATCTCGAGCTTCAGGTCGAGCGCGTTCAGCACGCGCACGGCCTGGGCCATGATCTCGGGACCGATGCCGTCACCCGGCAGCACGCAAATCTTCATCGAATCGTTTTCCTTGGTTCAGGGAGCCGCCCGCTTCGGGCAAGCAGGCTCAGGCAAAGTAATAGGGATGCTCGGTGCGGCGCTTTTCTTCGAACGCGCGGATCTTGTCTGCATGACGGAGTGTGAGGCCGATGTCGTCCCAACCGTTGAGCAGGCATTCCTTGCGGAAGGGGTCGATGTCGAAGGCAATCGACTTGCCATCCGGGCGGGTGACGACCTGCGCGGCCAGGTCGACCTTTAGGCGGTAGCCCTCGGTCGCTTCGCACTGGCGGAACAGTTCATCGACCTCGGTCGCATCTAGCTTGATCGGCAGCAGGCCGTTCTTGAAGCTGTTGTTGAAGAAGATGTCGGCAAAGCTCGGGCCGATCAGCACGCGAAAACCGTAGTCTTCGAGCGCCCACGGCGCGTGCTCGCGCGAGCTGCCGCAACCGAAGTTATCGCGGGTCAGCAGGATCTGCGCGCCCTGATAGCGCGCCTGGTTGAGCACGAAGTCGGGGTTGAGCGGACGCTGGCTGTTGTCCTGACCCGGCTGGCCGACATCGAGGTAACGCCACTCGTCGAAGGCATTGGGGCCGAAGCCGCTGCGCTTGATCGACTTGAGGAACTGCTTGGGGATGATCGCGTCGGTATCGACGTTGGCGCGATCGAGCGGCGCGACCAGGCCGTCGAGCGTGGTAAACGGCTTCATTATTTCACTGCCCTCTGGATGGCCTCGCCACCCCTTTCGATGTCCTTGCCGACGCCCTGCACGGTATTGCAGGCCATGGAGGCGAAGCCGGCGACGAGCGCGGCGGCGATCAGTGCAAGTCTCTTCATTGCATTCTCCTCAATCGGGTACTGGTCTTCAGGCCAGCGTGCGCACGTCGGTGAAGTGGCCGGTGACTGCAGCCGCCGCAGCCATCGCCGGGCTCACCAGGTGGGTGCGACCACCCGCGCCCTGGCGACCCTCGAAGTTGCGGTTCGAGGTCGAGGCGCAGCGCTCGCCCGGCTCGAGCCGGTCTGCGTTCATTGCCAGGCACATCGAACAGCCCGGCTCGCGCCACTCGAAGCCAGCGGCGAGGAAGACCTTGTCCAGGCCCTCTTCCTCGGCCTGGCGCTTGACGAGGCCGGAGCCCGGCACCACCAGCACGCGACGAACGTTGGCGGCCTTGCTGCGTCCCTTGGCCACGGCGGCAGCTTCGCGCAGATCCTCGATGCGCGAGTTGGTGCACGATCCGATGAAGACCTGATCCACCTTGATGTCGGTGATCGGCGTGTTGGCTGCCAGCCCCATGTACTTCAGCGCGCGCTCCATGCCTTCGCGGCGCACCGGATCGGTGACTGCAGCGGGGTCGGGCACGCGACCATCGACCGTGGTGACCATCTCGGGCGAAGTGCCCCAGGTGACCTGCGGCAGGATGTCCTCGGCCTTGAGCTCGACGACCTTGTCGAACTCAGCCCCCTCGTCGCTGTGCAGGCTACGCCAGTAGTCGACCGCCTGGTCCCAGGCCGCGCCCTTGGGCGAGAACGGACGATCCTTGAGGTAGTCGATCGTGGTTTCGTCCACGCCCACCATGCCGGCCCGGGCACCCGCCTCGATCGCCATGTTGCAGATCGTCATGCGGCCTTCCATCGACAGCGAACGGATCGCGCTGCCGCCGAACTCCATCGCGTAGCCGGTGCCGCCAGCGGTGCCGATCCGCCCGATGATGGCGAGCACGACATCCTTGGCGGTGACCCCGCGGCCGAGTTGGCCGTCGACCCGGATCAACATGGTCTTGGACTTCTTCTGCAGCAGGCACTGGGTGGCGAGCACGTGCTCTACCTCCGAGGTGCCGATGCCGTGCGCCAGACAGCCGAAAGCGCCGTGCGTGGAGGTGTGCGAGTCACCACACACCACGGTCATGCCAGGCAGCGTGGCGCCGTTCTCCGGGCCGATCACGTGTACGATGCCCTGGCGCGCGTCCTTGAACGGGAAGTAGGCGAGCGAGCCCACTTCGCGGATGTTGGCGTCGAGCGTTTCGACCTGCTGGCGCGACACCGGATCCTGGATACCCAGATCCCAGTGATCGGTCGGCGTGTTGTGGTCGGCGGTGGCAACGATGGAGCCGATCCGCCACGGCTTGCGCCCAGCCAGCTTCAGGCCTTCGAAAGCCTGCGGGCTGGTCACTTCATGGACCAGATGGCGGTCGATGTAGATCAGCGCCGTGCCGTCGGCCTCCTGGTGGACGACATGACTGGACCAGAGCTTTTCGTACAGCGTTTGAGCGTGCATCCCGGTGGTTCCGCGTCAGAAAAAGGAATGAATTATTTCACAAAGCCTGCAAGCCTGGACAGCACGCCCCGGCTCAGCGCCGGGCCGCCTGATAGAGCGGCATCACGCGGGCCGCGTACTCGCCCAGATCGCGCTGGCGGCTGGCATGCGAGGGGTGCGTAGACAGCCACTGCGGCGGCGCCCCGGCCGACTGGCTGGCCATCTTGTTCCACAGCGTCACCGCGGCGCGCGGATCGTAGCCTGCCCGGGCGGCGAGCTCCACACCCATGCGGTCCGCCTCGGTTTCGTGTTCGCGAGAGTTGGGTAACTCGAACGTGACCTTGGCCACCGTACCCATCAGGTCCTGCCCCGCCTGCCCCACGCCGAGCAGCGCGCCTGCGACCGAAATACCAAGACCCGTTGCCATCGCCTTCGACACCCGCTCCCGCGCATGCTCGCGCAGGGCGTGCGCGATCTCGTGGCCCATCACGGCGGCGATCTCGTCGTCGGTGAGCCGGAGCCGATCGATCAGGCCGGTGTAGATCGCCATCTTCCCGCCCGCCATGCACCAGGCGTTGAGCTCGTCGGCGCTGAACACGTTGACCTCCCACGCCCAGGACGGAGCGTCCGGGCGAAACACACCGGTCTGCGGCGTCAGTCGTGAGACGATGCGCCGCACCCGCAGCACGGTCGCGGCATCGCGGTTGAGCGCGTTCTTCCGCCGGGCCTCTGCGAGCATGTCCTGATACTGCTTGCTCGAGGCCTGCTCCACCTCCTGCGCCGACACCATCATCAGCTGCGAGCGCTGCACGCCGACGGCCCCCCCTTGGGTGGTCTGCACCGTCTGACAGCCGGTGGCGAGAGCGCCGGCAACCAGGGCCGGCATGACGAACTTGCACATTGACTTCATCGTATCGATCTCCTCAGGCGGCCCCTTCCCGGCCGGGCGCATGCGGCACGCCATGCTGCTTCCAGCCCAGCAGCAGCCAGACAAAACCAGCCAGCGCGAATCCAGACCCAATCGTATAGGTCCACGCGGCACCGATCATTTCCCAGGTGTAACCGCTCAGCAGGCCACCGAGCATTCCACCCGCGCCGAAGGACAGGCTGCCGTACAGTGCCTGCCCGCGCGACTGCAGCGCACCGGGGAACCACTGGTTCACCACCGCGATGGCCGCTGCATGATAGGCGCCGAAGGTGGCACCGTGCAGCAACTGCGCCAGCAGCAGCAGCGCCAGGCTGTCCGCCCCCCAGCCGATCATCAGAAAGCGCAGCACCGCACAAGCAAACGAGAACAGGAGGATGGTGCGCAGCGAAAAGCGCTGCGAGATGCGCGGCATCCACATGAATACGATGATCTCGGCGATCACGCCCAGCGTCCACATCCAGCCCACGAGCGCCTTGTCGTAGCCGATGTCGACCAGAAAGATCGAGTAGAACACGTACAAGGCGCCGTGCGCCGCCGACATCAGGAAACACGCTCCAAGCAGCGCCCGCACCTCGGGCCTGCGCAAGGCATCGCCAAAGCTCGCTGCCTGCCGCTGCGCAGGCGGGCGCGGCGCCTCGGGAACGAGCGCGCTGCACACCACGATGCCCCCCAAGATGGCGGCAGTGACCCACAGCACGGCCTCGATCGGCAGGTGATCCAGCGAATGACCAAGCGCGAGCACGGCGACGATGAAGCCGACCGAACCCCAGACCCGGATGCTGCCATACCGGTGGGCCGCCTCCCCAAGGTGCGAAAAGGTCAGCCCCTCCACCAGCGGCAGCGCAGCGCTCCAGAAGAAAGCCATCAGCGCCATTGCCGCAAACAGGCCGGCAAACTCGGTGGTCATGAAGAACACCGAGAAACCTGCCAGGCTCGCAAGGGCAGACAGGCGCACGATGGCCATGCGCAGGCCCAGCTTCTCTGCCAGCCAGCCCCACAGGTTGGGCGCCAGCACGCGCATCAATTGCATCAGCGACATCAGCAGCGCGATATCGGTCGCCGACAGCGCGATCGACTGCAGGTAGAGCGTGAAGTACGGCGAGAACGCGCCGACGAAGGCGAAGTAGAAGAAGTAGTAGGCGGACAGGCGCCAGTACGGGATCATCGCGCCCGCGTCGCTTCAGCGCGGCGAAGGCAGGCGTTGGTCCCCTTCCGGCGCGAGCGCGGGAATGCACGGCGTGTCGCTGCGCACGTCTCCGCACTGCGCACGATGGCGCAGCGCGTGGTCGATCAGCACCAGTGCGAGCATCGACTCGGCGATCGGCGTGGCACGGATGCCCACGCAGGGATCGTGGCGGCCTTCGGTGGCAACCATCACCGGCTTGCCGGCGCGGTCGATCGAGCGGCGCTCGAGGCGGATGCTCGAGGTCGGCTTGATCGCGATGCTGGCGAGGATGTCCTGCCCGGTGGAGATGCCGCCAAGCACGCCGCCGGCGTGATTGGACAGGAAGCCCTGCGGCGTCATCTCGTCACCATGCTCGGTGCCACGCTGCGCCACCGATTTGAAGCCGGCGCCGATCTCCACGCCCTTGACCGCGTTGATGCCCATCATCGCGTAGGCGATATCGGCGTCGAGACGCCCATACACCGGCTCGCCCCAGCCCACCGGGACGCCGCTGGCAACCACGTCGATGCGCGCGCCGATGGAGTCGCCGGACTTGCGCAGTGCGTCCATGTAAGCTTCGAGTTCCGGCACGATCGCGGCATTGGGGGCGAAGAAAGGGTTGCCATCGACCTCTTCCCATGACACGAAGGGAATCTCGATCGGGCCAAGCGCAGTCATGCATGCACGAATGACAATGCCGTGGTGTTCCTTCAGCCACTTCTTCGCGATCGCACCCGCCGCCACCCGCACCGCGGTCTCGCGCGCCGACGAGCGCCCACCGCCGCGATGGTCGCGCAGGCCGTATTTCTGCAGGTAGGCGTAGTCGGCATGGCCGGGGCGGAAGGTATCGGCGATGTTGCCGTAGTCCTTGCTGCGCTGGTCCTGGTTGCGGATCAGCAGCGAGATCGGTGTACCCGTGGTGACGCCCTCGAACACGCCGGAGAGGATCTCGACGGTGTCCGGCTCACGGCGCTGCGTGACGTGCCGCGAGGTGCCCGGCTTGCGGCGATCGAGCTCGGCCTGGATGTCGGCCTCGCTGATCGCCAGTCCCGGCGGGCAGCCATCGACGATGCAGCCGATCGCGGGGCCGTGGGATTCGCCGAAGGAGGTGACGGTGAAGAGCGTGCCGAGGGTGTTGCCGGACATGGGAATCTCTCTTTTCGCCCACGCAGCGGAGGTGACGGCCGAAGCACGCGCACTCGCAGCACAAGGCATCTCGAAATGAACGGGGACGGGGCGCGAGTCTAGCACGCGCACCCCGCCCCCTTCAGCCCGGCGGCAGCATGCCGACAGGCGTTCGCGCGGCCGGATCGGCCCGCGCGCAATTTAGTGGAAGAAACCCTCCAGCCGCTCGAACACCTCGTGCTCCGCACCATGGCGGCGGACATTGAGCACGTCCTCGAGCTTCTCAAGCTGGCGGATCATCTGCTCGAGGCGCTGGTCTTCAAACACGAGCAACCAGATGCGCGAGCGCTTGCCGTCGGACACCGGCATGCACAGGATGCCCTCGACGTTGAAGGCGCGGCGCGCAAAGAGATTGCAGATGTGGCTCATCACCCCGGGGTGGTTGTTCACATCCAGTTCCAGAACGACCTTGGCATAGCCGGCTTGCGGCAGGGGGTCGGCAACCTGTTCGATCATCATCAGCCTCCGATCATCTCGGTGTTGGCCGCACCCGGCGGCACCATGGGATACACGAATTGTTCGCGATCAATCGTCGCGTGAATCAGGCATGGGCCGGGCGCATGCAGGGCTTCGGCAAGCGCCGCGCGCGGGTTGTCGACCTTGTCCAGATCGACCGCCGGCACGCCGAACCCCTCGGCGATCTTCACGAAGTCGGGCTCGGTCCGGTACTTGGAGGCGAACAGGCGCTGGCCGTAGAAGAGCTTCTGTTGCTGATACACCAGGCCGAGCGCATTGTTGTTCATCAGCACGATCTTGACGTTGAGGCCCTCCTCGGCCAGCGTCGCAAGCTCCTGGATATTCATCTTGAAGCTGCCGTCTCCGGTGAAGCAGACAACCGTGCGCTCCGGTTCTGCGAGCGCCGCACCGATCGCGGTGGGCAAGCCGAAGCCCATCGTACCCAGGCCACCCGAGGTGAGCCACTGGCGCGGACGGCGGAAGGGATAGGCCTGCGCGACCCACATCTGGTGCTGACCGACGTCGGTCGCGATGATCGCGCGGTCGTCGAGTGCACCGGCCACCGCCTGGATCAAGCCATAGTGGGTGCGCGGATCATCCTGGCCGGGGAACTGCATCGGGAAGCGCGTCTT
Source organism: Thauera sp. AutoDN2 (assembly GCF_051280715.1). Classification (NCBI taxonomy): domain Bacteria; kingdom Pseudomonadati; phylum Pseudomonadota; class Betaproteobacteria; order Rhodocyclales; family Zoogloeaceae; genus Thauera; species Thauera sp. AutoDN2. The sequence goes on from NZ_JBNCAR010000043.1 coordinate 9,096, forward strand.
CAGGCTCTCGACGTGCGACAGCCAGCGCTTGCGCAGGGCGACCTGGATGCGCGGCAGCAGCGCTTCGAGTGCGCACTTCACGTTGGCATGGATCGCGACGTGGGCGGTCTTGATCTTGTGCAGTTCGGAGGGGTCGATGTCGATATGCACGACCTTCGCGTTCGGGCAGAACTGCGCCGCACGGCCAATGGCGCGGTCGTCGAAGCGGGCACCCACGCAGATCAGCACGTCGGCCTCTTCGAGCACGAAGTTGGTGTAGCGCGCGCCGTGCATGCCGAGCATACCGATCGAAAGGGGGTGATCCATCGGCATCGCCCCGAGCGCCATCAGCGTCATCGTGGTCGGCAGCCCGCCCTGCTCTGCCAGTTGCACCGCGAGCGGCGCAGCCCCCGAGCTGACGACGCCGCCGCCGAGGTAGAGCACCGGTTGCTCGGCCTCGTTGATCATCCGCGCCGCCGCCTCGATCGCCTCCATGTCGAGTTGCGGCGTCGCATCCGCGACTGCGGGCGGCGGCAGTTGATCTACGGTGATCAGCTGATTCTGCACATCCTTGGGCACATCGATCAGTACCGGGCCGGGGCGGCCGGACATCGCGATGCGGAACGCGTCCGGAATCACCTCGAGCAGTTCCTGCGCCGAGCGGACGAGGAAGTTGTGCTTGGTAATCGGCACCGTGATGCCGTAGATGTCGACCTCCTGGAAGGCATCGGTACCGATCATCGCCTGCGGCACCTGACCGGTGATGACCACCATCGGGATGGAGTCGAGACAGGCGTCGGCGATCGCCGTCACCAGGTTGGTCGCTCCGGGGCCGCTGGAGGCAATGCACACCTGCGGCACGCCGGAGACGCGTGCCATGCCCTGTGCCATGAAGCCCGCCCCCTGCTCGTGACGAGCGAGCACGTGGCGAATCTGCTCGCTCGCGGACATCGCGTCATAAAAGGGCAGGATCGCGCCGCCGGGGATTCCCGCGACGGTGCGCACACCCTGGCGCTCGAGAAGGCGCACCATCAGTTGCGCGCCGGTCATTTGCATCATGTTGCTCTCCTTGCTTGGGGATACGGTGAGAGTGCTGCGGCGTCAGTACCGGCGGGGCGCAAAAAGCAAAACCCCCGTCGGGCTTGCGCGCCGACGGGGGTTGGAGATTCCTGCTGTCCTGTGTTTCGTGTCCCGTTACGACGCGCGCCTGCCTACGCCTACTACGCGTACTACGGATACGAGGGCAAGGGCTTCAAACCGGGTCATGAACGTCTCTTTTACGGGTGTCTGGCTCAACGGCCTGGAAACGTGGACCGAAGTTTAAGCACGAAACTGTGCATTGCACAAGAAACTTGTTGCGAGAAACTTGCCGCATCAGCTGTCACGCAGTTCCCGGCGCAGGATCTTGCCCACGTTGCTCTTCGGCAACTCGTCACGGAACTCGATGTGATGCGGGATCTTGTAGCCGGTGAGGTTTTCGCGGCAATGCGCGAGCACCGCCTCAGACGTCAGCGCAGGATCCTTGCGCACGACAAACACCTTCACCGCTTCGCCGCTACGCTCGTCGGGCACACCGATCGCGGCCACCTCGAGCACCCCCGGGTGGCTCGCAACCACGTCCTCGATCTCGTTCGGATACACGTTGAAACCCGAGACCAGGATCATGTCCTTCTTGCGATCCACGAGGGTGATGAAACCCTTCTCGTCGATGATCGCGATGTCTCCGGTGCGCAGGTACCCGTCCGCGGTGAACACGCGCGCCGTCTCCTCCGGCCGCTGCCAGTACCCCGGGGTGACCTGGGGACCACGCACGCAGAGCTCGCCTCGCTGCCCGATGGCCTGCTCGTTGCCCTCATCGTCGCGGATGCTGATCTCGGTGGATGAGACGGGCAGTCCGATCGAATGGTTGAATGCCTTGAGGTCAAGCGGGTTGATGGTGACGGCGGGCGATGTCTCGGTCAGACCATAGGCCTCGACCAGCGGCACCCCGGTCACTCGCTTCCACTTCTCGGCGACGGCTTGCTGCACGGCCATGCCACCACCGAGCGTGACCTTGAGCGAGGAGAAATCCAGCTTTGCAAAATCGGGGTTGTTCACAAGGGCGTTGAAGAGCGTGTTCACCCCCGTGATGACGGTGAAGCGATGCTTGCCCAGCTCCTTGACGAAGCCCGGAATGTCGCGCGGATTGGGAATCAGCACGTTGACCGCCCCGATCTTCAGGAAAGTCAGGCAGTTCGCCGTCAGAGAGAAGATGTGGTACAGGGGCAACGCGGTGATGATGGTCTCACTGCCCTCGTTCACGTAGGGCCCGATCCAGGCGTGCGCCTGCTGAAGGTTGGCGATGATGTTGCGATGCGTGAGCATTGCTCCCTTCGCCACTCCGGTGGTCCCTCCGGTGTACTGCAGGAAGGCGATGTCGTCATGCCCCACGTCCACCGGCTGCAGCGTATGCGCTGCACCGCGGCGCAGCGCCTCGCTGAAGCGCACGTGACCGTCGAGCCGCCACGCGGGCACCATCTTGCGCACGCGGCGAACCACGAAATTGACGATCGGCCCCTTCGGGAAGCCCAGCAGTTCACCCATGCTGGCCACCACAATGTGCTTTACCGGCACCTGCGCACGCACATGCTCGAGCGTGTGCGCGAAGTTCTCGAGGATGACGATCGCCTCCGCACCCGCATCCTTGAGCTGATGTTCAAGTTCGCGCGCCGTGTATAGCGGATTGACGTTGACGACGACGTATCCAGCGCGCAAGGCGCCGAACAGTGCGATCGGATACTGCAGCACGTTCGGCATCATGAGTGCGATGCGCGAGCCCTTCGGAAGCTTCAGCTCACCCTGCAGGAAGGCGCCGAAGCGTGCCGACTGGGTCTCGAGCTCGGCATAACGGATCGCCTTGCCCATGCACACGTAGGCCGTCCGGTCGGCAAAGCGCGCTGCGCTGCGCTCGAACAGATGGCCGAGCGAGCGGAACTCGTCGACGTCGACTTCCGGCGGCACGCCCGGGGGGTAGCTCTTCAGCCAGATTTTTTCCACGCTTTCTCCTCCTGTTGCTGGAAATAACGCCAGCAGGGCCATGTGGCCCCGCCGGCTCCGCCCTCCCGAGGCGTCCAGCAGGCGCATGCACCTGCCGCTTCATTCCAACCAAGCCGCCCCCGTTTGTTTTAGGGTGGGGTGTCGGCGGGACGGATCGCTCCGTCCATGGAGGTGCGGTGACTGCGCACCGCGCGCCGGGCAGATCGCCCGGTCTTGTTCTTGCGGATACTTACTGCTGCCGCTCCTCGCCTTCGGGCCAGTTGCGGATGTAGTTCTTCAGCATCCGGTTCTCGAAGCTCTGCTCTTCGAGCACAGCCTTCGCCACATCATGGAAGCTGACCACGCCGAGCAGCGTATGGCCATCCATTACGGGCAGGTAGCGCTGATGATGCTCGACCATCAGGCGGCGCAGCTCGTCCATTTCCATGTCCGGCGAAGCCGAGCGCGGATCCTGCAGCATGACGTCCCCGACGCTGAGGGCCTGCCAGTCGGCGCCCGCTTTCTGCACGGCGACCAGCACCTCGCGGAAGGTCAGCAGGCCAACCATCTCGCCACGAGAAAAAACGACGAGCGAGCCGACGTCCTGCTCGTTCATGATCTCGACCGCTTCGGCAATGTTCCTGTTGGGCGCGATGGTAAACAACACCTTGCCCTTGATCGCGAGAATCTCGCTCACCAGCATGACGGTCTCCGAAGCCTGTAAATGAGTATGTCTGACAGCCGTTCAGGCGCCATATTAGTGCAACACCCCGATGCCGCAAAGCCGGTCAGGGAAGACACCTACCCGCCTTCGCTCAGCGCAGAAGCTCGCCAAGCTTGGATTTGATCTTCGCCCATTGGTCCGCATCGGGCAGCGAATCCTTGCGCTCGACGATCGGCTTCCACTGCTTCGCAAGCTCCGCATTGAGCGCGATGAACTGCTGCTGGTCCGCGGGCACGTCGTCTTCGGCGAAGATCGCCTCGACCGGACACTCGGCCACGCACAGCGTACAGTCGATGCACTCCTCGGGGTCGATGACCAGAAAATTGGGGCCTTCCCGGAAGCAGTCCACCGGACAGACATCCACACAGTCGGTGTATTTGCAACGGATGCAGCTTTCGGTCACGACATAAGCCATTGTGTCTCTCCAAGCGTGAGAATTGTGCTGGCCAACTGGCTGGCCCGGACGTCAAATATAGTCCAGTCGTTTGTTTTTTTGCCACGCCTTGCTGCCCGATAGCACCTGCAGCCTTCCAAGACCCTTGACGCGGGGCATCGGTTCGCATAAGTTTCGGCGCAAATCCTTCACGGAAGGCCCTCCCTTCCTCCGGACCTCCCGGCCTGCATCCTCCGCACAGCGGCGCATCGCCGGCTCATACTCTCCCTCTCGTATCCATTCTCCGCGACGCAGCAGTGCAGTTGCGTCCATCCCCGCTAGCCCTTATGTGAGGAATCATGAGCGAGCATATCCACTATGTGACCGACGGCAACTTCGAAGCCGAAGTGCTGCAGTCCCAGACCCCGGTGCTGGTCGATTACTGGGCCGAATGGTGCGGCCCCTGCAAGATGATCGCCCCGATCCTCGACGACGTCGCCAAGGATTACGCCGGCAAGCTCAAGGTTGCCAAGCTCAACATCGATGACAACCAGGAAACCCCCGCCAAGTACGGCATTCGTGGCATCCCCACGCTGATGCTGTTCAAGGGCGGCAACGTCGAGGCGACCAAAGTGGGCGCCCTTTCCAAATCTCAACTGACCGCCTTCATTGACAGCAACATCTAAGCCGGACCAGGCTCCGGCCCGTTCCCGCAGTTCTTCGCGCGCCCGTCGCCGCGGCGCGCGAAACCGGGACGGCAATTCCCCCCAGAACGCAAAGTCCGAAAACGACCTGTTCGACGTCGAGGCCGTCGGCGAGGAAGCTTCCTCCACGCCCCGCGACCCCAACGCCCCGGCACTTCACCTCTCCGAGCTCAAGGCCCTGCATGTCAGCGAATTGCTGCAGATGGCGGTCGAGGCGGGCGTGGAAGGCGCAAACAGGCTGCGCAAGCAGGAACTCGTCTTCGCGCTGTTGCGCAACCGTGCCCGCAGGGGCGATCCGATCTGTGGCGATGGCGCACTCGAAGTGCTGCCTGACGGATTCGGCTTCCTGCGCTCTCCCGACACCTCGTACCTCGCGGGGACGGACGACATCTATGTGTCGCCCTCGCAGATCCGGCGCTTCAACCTGCGCACCGGCGACACGATCGAGGGAGAGATCCGCATTCCGAAGGACGGCGAGCGTTATTTCGCGCTCACCAAGCTCGACACGATCAACGGTCGCCCCCCGGAAGAATGCAAGAACAAGATCCTGTTCGAGAACCTCACGCCGCTGCATCCGCAGGAGTGCCTGAAGCTCGAGCGCGAGATGCGCGGCGAGGAGAACGTCACCAGCCGCGTCATCGACATGATCGCGCCCATCGGCAAGGGCCAGCGCGGCCTGCTCGTCGCACCGCCCAAGAGCGGCAAAACCGTCATGCTGCAGCATATCGCGCACGCGATCACGGCCAACCACCCGGACGTCAAGCTGATCGTGTTGCTGATCGACGAGCGCCCGGAGGAAGTGACCGAGATGCAGCGCTCGGTGAAGGGCGAGGTCGTGGCCTCCACCTTCGATGAACCGGCAACGCGTCACGTTCAGGTCGCCGAGATGGTGATCGAAAAGGCCAAGCGCCTGACCGAGCACAAGTATGACGTCGTGATCCTTCTCGACTCGCTGACCCGTCTCGCACGCGCCTACAACACGGTGCAGCCCGCATCCGGAAAGGTACTGACCGGCGGCGTCGATGCCAACGCGCTGCAGAAGCCCAAGCGCTTCTTCGGTGCCGCGCGCAACATCGAGGAAGGCGGCTCTCTGACCATCATTGCCACGACCCTGATCGATACCGGCAGTCGCATGGACGACGTGATCTACGAGGAATTCAAGGGCACCGGCAACATGGAGCTCCACCTCGATCGCCGCATGGCCGAGAAACGCGTCTATCCAGCCATCAACGTCAACCGGTCGGGCACCCGGCGCGAAGAGCTGCTGCTCAAGGCCGACGTGCTGCAGAAAGTGTGGATCCTGCGCAAGCTGCTCTACGGCATGGATGACATCGACGCGATGGAATTCCTGCTTGACAAGATCAAGGCCACCAAAGGCAACGCGGAGTTCTTCGACGCGATGCGCTCGGGCCGCGGCTGATCCACGGATCGCCGTTTGCAACAAGCGAACGCCACCTTCGGGTGGCGTTCGTGCGTGTACGCCAGCCCGCAGCGCACAATGCCGGCGGGGGTACACATCATTTGTAATCGAAGAAGCCCTTCCCGCTCTTGCGCCCCAGATAACCCGCCTCGACCATCTCCACCAGCAGCGGAGCCGGACGATACTTCGGATCCTTGAAGCCCTCGAACAGCACCTGCATCACCGCAAGCTGCACGTCCAGCCCGATGAGATCGCACAGCGCCAGCGGGCCAATCGGGTGGTTGCAGCCGAGCTTCATGGCCTCGTCGATCTCCCCAGCGGTAGCAAGCCCTTCGCCAAGGGTGAAGATCGCCTCGTTGATCATCGGGCACAGCATGCGGTTGACCACGAAACCCGGGCTGTTCTTCACCTGCACCGGCGTCTTGCCGATCTGCCTGGCCACGGCCTCGACACGGGCGTGAGTCTCGGCACTCGTCTGCAGGCCACGGATCAACTCAACCAGCGCCATCATCGGCACCGGATTGAAGAAATGCATGCCGATGACACGGTCGGCACGGCCAGTTGCGGCAGCCAGGCGAGTCACCGAGATCGAGGAAGTATTGGTCGCGAGAATCGCGTCCTGCTTCATCGCGGCGTCCAGATCCGCAAAAATCTTCAGTTTGAGATCGAGATTCTCGGTGGCAGCCTCGATGACGAGGCCGCAGTCGGCGAGCGCGCTCACGACCGTCGCAGTTGAAATGCGCGCCATCACAGCCGCTTTCTCGTCGGCGCTCATCTTTTCCTTCTTGATCAGCCGGTCAAGACTCGCACTGATGGTCGACAACCCGCGTTGCACCTGGGGCTCACCGATATCCATCATGACCACATTCAAACCTGCGGCCGCAAAGGCCTGTGCAATGCCGTTCCCCATGGTCCCGGCGCCCACCACGCCGATCTTGCCGATGCTCATCTTCATACGCTCCCTCGATAGTTGGTCCGAAACGAATGCTGCAATGGGGACGGCCTTCGCCGTCCATACTACAGCGTATGGAACGAAACTCTAGCGGATGACAGGCGGACTGACCAGCCTTACGCAGGAAGAAATCCAGGGCGCAAAAATTGAAAAAGCCCTTTCGAGATATCTCGAAAGGGCTTTTTTTGTGGCGGAGTGGACGGGACTCGAACCCGCGACCCCCGGCGTGACAGGCCGGTATTCTAACCAACTGAACTACCACTCCGC
>NZ_JBNCAR010000044.1:0-16210 GCF_051280715.1 Thauera sp. AutoDN2
TGCCGCCGCCTGTGTTCATCTGCATGGCAAGGGGCGCAAGCAGCGCAGCGTGCCGCTGTGGCGCTCAACCATCAGGGCGATCAGGGCTTGGCTTCGGCGCAATCCGCAGTTCGACTCGAACTCGCCGTTGCTACCCAATCGCGATGGCCAAGCGATGTCGCGATGGAACGTGATGCAGCGACTGGAGCGCGCCGTCCAGGTGGGCGCGAAATCGTGCCCCGACTTGGCGACGCGTCACATCTCGCCTCACATGATTCGCCACACGACAGCAATGCACCTGCTGCAGGCCGGCGTCGACATCAGCGTCATTGCGCTTTGGCTCGGCCATGAGAGCCCGGCAACGACGCACCAGTACGTCGAAGCTGACCTGGCGATGAAGGAGCGGGCGCTGGCCCGGCTTCACGAGCCAGAGGCCAAGCTCAGGCGCTACAGGGCACCCGACTCGCTGATCGACTTCCTGCGGACACTCTGATTATGTGGAGATCGAAATCGGCGCCTGCCGCCCCAGCCGGGCGGTTGGCGCACGACGCTCATGCCGGCTCAACATAATCGAGGCATCTACATAATCGGCCGAAGCTGACCTTCGGCCTCCAGCGAAAATCGGGCGGCTGTGCGCCAATTACCAGCCGCTCGGTAGCTAAGGACGGTCAATGGCTGCATTGGTTGTCGGCCAATGACGACAACCTGCCCGTTGCTGTCTTCGTCGACCGATGCTCGCTTCGCAGCGATTGCGGTCGGTCGTAACTGCGCCGTGACCGCGCGGGCACGGCGTCACAGCAGTCATCCAGATGTCGACGCATTCGCGCCTTAGGCGACTGGTGCCAAAGGCACTGCCGCATGAGATAGCAGTGATACTGCCAACGCAGCATCTTCAATGTCCACGGCATCGCGACGTGCTCCGCACGTACAGCGCAGTCCGGCCCAGCCGGGTGACGGCCAAGGTGCCACAGTCCTCCGACGTCCATTTCACTCCCCAGCATCCTTTTGATCTGTGCGATAATTCCATTAGTCCGATATATTTTCGTTATTTTTATAGATAAATCAAAGACTTATTGAAATTTTGGACGAAATGAAGGAAGAGCAATCAGATTTAGCCCAAGTGGTTCGCCTGGCTCTGGCCGAGCAGACGGAAGATGTGCGCCTGTTCGCAGCCCGACTAGTCCGCAAATACCGTGGCACGGCGCCCGATCTGGCCGAGCAGCTTGATCTGTACTTGAGGTCGAAGCCGGCGCGCAGCGTCTCTCCCATGCGCAAACTACCGCCCCCCCGCGCAGCGGCCCAAGCCATGCCGGTCGACGACGAGTCCCGCCTCTCGCTCCTGAAGGAGTTCAAGAACGAGCCGACGAAGGGGGCGCCGCTGCTGTCCGGTGACGTCGAGGAGGTTTTGGCGCAACTCATCGCGGAGCGCCGGCAGAGCGCCCGACTGCTGGCCATGGGGCTGACGCCTACCCGCTCGGCCATCTTTGTCGGGCCGCCAGGGGTCGGCAAGACGCTCACGGCCCGCTGGCTGGCCGCGCAGTTGAAGGTGCCGCTGTACGTGCTCGATCTGACCGCCGTGATGAGCAGCCTGCTGGGGAAGAGTGGCGCCAACCTGCGGGCAGCCATTGACTTCGCCAAGCGCGAGCCTTGCGTGCTGCTGCTGGACGAGATCGACGCCATTGCCAAGCGGCGCAGCGACGACACCGACGTGGGTGAACTCAAGCGCCTTGTCACGGTGATCCTGCAGGAGGTCGACGAATGGCCCGCCAGCAGCGTGCTGCTGGCCGCCACCAACCACCCGGAACTGATCGATCCGGCACTGTGGCGCCGCTTCGACTTGGAGGTCCAGTTCAAGACGCCCGATGAGCAAGCCATCAAGGAGGCCATCAAGCGCTTCCTGGGGCAGGACTACGCACTCTTTGCCCGTTGGATCGACATCCTGGCATTCGCCTTCGCCGGACATTCGTTTAGCGATATCGAGCGCGACGTCCAACGTTTCCGGCGTGCCGTGGCCCTGGGCACGACGACCGACGCCGATCTGGTCGAGGACTTCATGAAGGCTCGCGCTTTGGCTCTCGACAGGCAGGGCCGCATCGACCTAGCGGTGATGCTGACCAAGCAGACCCGCCTCTCCCAGCACGCCGTCTCCGACATCACGGGCGTGAGCCGGGACACGATCCGCAAGTACACCAACGATACGCCTGCGGAACGAAAGACCGCGCTCCGGAGAAAGGCTGACACATGAGCCAAACCAATTTCCTGATCGGTCGTGGCGAGTTGCTGACCCACGACATCGTCGGCCCGAAACGCATGCCCGGCAAGGCCGAGGTCTACACCTTCGCGCAGGCGCGGGAACGGTTGGATCCCCAATTCCGCAGTGCTGCCCAGGCGCTGGACGCACTGCCGGCCGACGCTTGCCCAGGCGATTTCGCGGTTGCACGGTTGATGATGAATCCCAGCTTCATCGCTCGCTCCTACTTCCCGACCGGCTTGTTGCGCAGCACGGGGCTGGAGTCCATTGGCAGCCGCACCGTCAAGGTCAAGCCCCAGGCCTGGACTCGTAAGGGACAGCCGCAGGAGACCACGACGGCCGAATTGTTCGTCGCCGGCAAGCGCCAGGCTTTCCGCAACCTCTCACAGTGGACGTCAACTATTGACGCGCAGTCCGACGAGGGCGACGATCTGGCCCACATCGAACAGTTTGCCGCCTTCGCGCCGGCGGAGCGCATCGTGAGTCTGGGTGGCTCGAAGGATCGCTTCTTCGAGGTAGGTCTGCATCTGTTGCCCGGCGAAGATCCTGGCCTGATCCAGAAGGCTTTCGTGAAGTTCGCCCAGCGGGAGGGCGTGAAGGTCCACAGTGAAGTCGATTTCGTTGCAGGCAACCTGTGGTTCGTGCCTGTCGAGGGCAAGCCGCGCGATGTCGAGAGACTGGCCAGCTTCGCCTTCGTCCGGATAATCCGGCCGGTGCCCAAGCTGCGCGGCATCCGCCCGCTACAGCGCAGCGGTGGACCGTCGGTGGGCTGCAGCCTCCCGACTGAGCAGGCTCTGTCGTCCGAGCCTCGCGTCGCCATCCTGGACGGTGGCCTGCCCAACCACCACCCCATCGGTCCTTGGCTGCGCTCGTACCGCAAGCTCGACGAAGACGCCGGCGATGACCCACACGGCCCGGAGCACGGCCTGGGCGTAACATCGGCCGTACTGTTCGGCCCAATCCAGCCCAACGGAACGGCCGGTAGGCCTTTCGCCCCGGTGGACCATTTGCGTGTGCTCGACCACGAATCAGGTGGCGAAGACCCGCTGGAGTTGTATCGCACGCTCGGTCTCATCGAACAGGTTTTGCTGTCGCGTTCCTACGAGTTCATCAACCTGAGCCTGGGACCGGACCTTGAAGTGGAGGATCGGGAGGTCCACGCTTGGACGTCCGTCATCGACGAGTTGCTCAGCGATGGTGACACGCTCATGACTGTGGCCGTGGGCAACAACGGAGAACGCGACCGCGAACTCGGCTACAACCGGGTGCAGGTCCCGTCGGACTGCGTGAATGCGCTCGCGGTCGGCGCGGCCGATGACACCGGCGCGGACTGGGCTCGCGCGCCCTACAGCGCGATCGGGCCGGGTCGCAGCCCCGGCGTCGTCAAGCCGGATCTGATGGCCTTCGGCGGCAACCCGGCATCCAAGTACTTCCACGTCCTGGCTCCGAGCGCGAAACCGGTGCTGACACCACAACTCGGCACCAGTTTCGCGGCGCCATACTTGCTGCGCAGCGCGGTCGGTATCCGGGCGATCCTAGGCGTCAACCTGACGCCTCTCGCCATCAAGGCCCTGCTGGTCCATGCGGCCGATCCCGGTGAGCATGACCCGATCGAAGTGGGCTGGGGCAAGATTCCCGAGGACACGCTCGACATCATCACGTGCCCGGATGGCGTGGCCCGGGTGGTCTACCAAGGGGAGCTCAAGCCCAGCAAATATCTGCGCGCCAGCCTGCCGCTGCCCAAGGAAGGCTTGACGGGCAATGTCCGCCTGAAGGCCACGTTCTGCTATGCGTCGCCTACCGATCCGCAGGATGCCGCGGCCTACACCAAGGCTGGGCTTGAAGTCGTCTTCCGGCCCAACGACGAAAAGATCAAGGATGGCAAAAGCAACGCGGACACGAAGGGCTTCTTCGACTTGAAGAAGTTTGCCACAGAGCAGGAACGCCGCTCGGATCAGGGCAAGTGGGAGACCGTGCTGCACGGGGCCAAGACTTTCCGCGGCTCCAGCCTCAAGAATCCGGTATTCGACATTCACTACAACGCCCGCGACGGCGGCGGCCGGGCCACCGGCCCTGAGAAGATCCGCTACGCGCTGATCCTCTCGGTCGAAGCGCCGAAGCACGCCGATCTCTACAACGACATCCTGCGCACCTATGCCAAGACGCTGGTGCCGATCCAGCCGCAGGTGACTTTGCCGATCCGCATCCGGTGACGGCGGGCGGGACGAAGAAGCAGGACATCGCGGACTGACGGGCAAGGAGGAGATCGATGCCGGAACCGTTGAAGAGCAAAGACAAAAACGGGTTTCCGTTCACTCGGCCGCCGGAGATCGAGGTCTGCCTGGCAAGGCTGGAATCGGTCGATGCCGCGGCACGCCTGCAGGCCTTCGCCATCGCGTCGAGGAAGAGCTGCGGCTATGTGCCGTCGGAAGCGCTGACATATTTCCTGCGTCGCGCCCAAGCTGCGGGAGCGCAGGACGAGTTCAAGCAGATCTTCGGACTGCTCATGAAGCGCGTCGGGCAGTCCCTGTTTGCGACGATCTCGGACTCTCGCATGGCCGGGGCGCAAGATATCCGAGAAGAGATCATGGGCCGATTCGCCGAGCGAATCGCCAAGGACTGCAACGGCCGCTTCGCCATGCTGGATTTCTTTGAAGTGCGGTTCGACCTCGCGTTCGCCCGGTTCCGCAAGACCGTGCTGAGGCAGATCGGTCCCGTTTCGGTACTCACCGAGCCGCTGTCCACGGATGGAGATGAAGGTCCGGACATTTCTCCGGAGGTCGAAGCAGCAGCGGCTGACTTCCTTGGAGGGGATCCCCAAGAAATTGACGACCCGGCTTTCCGGTTCGAGTTGGACGCTGCGATTGATGCATTACCACACGATCAGAGACGGGTCGTGGGCTTGTTACGGCAAGGCTTCCAGATCGACTCGAAGGACCCGAATATCATGACTATCGCCAAGATGCTCAAGTGCGATGAGAGAACCGTGCGCAATCGTCGCGACCGTGCATACAAGACCCTCAGGTCTGCTCTGCAGGAGTATGTATGAGCACGTCAAAGCCGTTCGCCGCGGACGAGGAATCCGTACTGATGGCGTTCTCCATGGAGCCCCGCCATGGACGAGAAACGCTTGAACGCTACATCAGGGAGTACCCGCAGCATGCGACTGCGCTGATCGACTGTTCGATCGATCTTCTTCATGAGCCGCCGGCGGACGATGCTCCCGCGACCGTGGTGTCGGACAGTGCGGTGGACAAAGCCTGGCAGCGGTTCGAGCGGGCTGTCCAGCAGCCCGACGCGGAGGTCGCGAACCCGTTCGCCAAGCTCAATACGAGCAGCTTCAAATCGCTCGCACGCAGCTTGGATGTCAGCAATCTCTTTCTGATGCGCGTGCGCGATCGAGCCATCAGCGCCACCACCATTCCCGCCCGATTCGTCGAGAAGCTTGCTTCGGAGTTAGGCTCCACGGCGCAAGCTGTGGGCGCGTATCTGCAGGGCCCACCGGGCATGGTCTCCGGACATGCCTTTCGATCCAGCATGAAGCCCAGCGTGGGAGAACAGATCACTTTCGATCAGGCCGTCGCGACTTCACAGCTCACGCCCGAACAGCAGGCGACGCTGAAGGCGTTGTCGGACTAAGCGATGGACGCCACCGAGGCCACGCGCCGGGAAGCAGAACGCATGCACCGGGCGAACGTCGCGGCGGGTGGCGATCCGACTCGACCCCTGGAGTTTGTGCTTCGGGAAGTGACGAGTCGCGGTTTGGACGTGTACGCGCTGCAAGAGGGGGATTCGCAGCTCAAAGGAGGCCGAGCCACTTTTGATAGCCAAGCGGGAAGCATCCTCTATGAGGACCGCGGATCGGAGTTCGAACGCGCCTTTCTCATCGCACACGAGCTCGGCCATGTCGTGCTGGAAGGTAGCACGCTCGATGTGGTGACGTTTGAAGTCGAGCCCGATCGCTCGATGGAGGATGCGCCGGTCGGTGTTGATCGCGTACTTGACTACGGGGCGCGAGAGCGGCGTGAAGTCAAGATGGACCTCTTCGCGCGAGAGTACCTGCTTCCGCGTCCTGTACTGCGCGAGTTCCATGTCAACGAGGGGCTAACCTCCGCGATGATCGCGACGCGCTTTGGTGCGCCGCTTGCCGTCGTGCAGCAACAACTGCTGGATGCGCTGCTGCTACCGGCCGATGAGCAGCATCCCGTTGGTTCCGGCGGGGTTGCGGCGGCGCTCACGCCGGACCCGACTCAGATGGAGGCGGCGGCGCATCGTGGCCTGGCGTTCCAGTTGCAGGCAGGGCCGGGTACCGGCAAGACACGAACGCTCGTTCGCCGCATCGAAGGATTGCTTGCGGACGGCGTCGACCCTGCCACCATCCTGGTGCTCACCTTCTCCAACAAGGCGGCCAATGAACTGAGCGAGAGGATTGCTGCGAGTAATCCTCTCGCGGCGGCAGCGATGTGGATCGGAACATTCCATGCGTTCGGCTTGGACATCGTTCACCGCTTCCACGACCAACTGGCTCTGCCGGCGGCCCCACGCCTGATCGACCGGACCGAGGCTATTGAGTTGCTGGAAGAAGAGTTCCCGCGGCTCGACTTGAAGCACTATCGTAACCTGTGGGACCCAGCCCTTGATCTGAGCGACATGCTGAGCTCGATCTCACGTGCCAAGGATGAGGTCATCGATGCTGCAGGTTATCGCGTGCTCGCCCAGTCCATGGCCGCCCGGGCGGGCACGGACCAGGATGCGAGGGTCCGCGCCCAGAAGTGCCTGGAGGTCGCCATGCTCTTCGAGGCGTACGAACGTCTGCTGACTACTCACCAACTGTTGGATTTCGGCGATCTGGTTGCGCTGCCGGTCCGCCTTGTGGAGGGTAGCGCCGAGGTGAGGGACGCCTTGCGCGCTCGTCACGAGCATGTGCTCGTGGATGAATACCAAGACGTCAACCGCGCCTCGGTCCGGCTTCTGAAAGCTATCGTCGGTGACGGCCGCAACCTGTGGGTCGTCGGTGATGCGCGCCAGTCCATCTACCGCTTCCGCGGCGCATCCGCGACGAACATCGCGCGCTTTGCGGTCGACTTTCCCGGCGCGCAGACCGCCCAGCTGGGCATCAACTACCGCTCCGACGAGCGCATCGTTGATGTTTTCACCGAGTTTGCGCGCGGGATGCAGGCATCCACCAGTACTTTGCCGCTGACCCTGAAGGCCGACCGTGGCACCAGGGGCGAGCAGGTGGAGCTTCGCGTTGCGGAGTCGCCTGACGACGAAATCTCCGCACTCGCAGCGTCGATCACAGCTCTGCACGAGCAAGGCATCGCCTACGGTGGCCAGGCGGTGCTTTGCGCTTCCAACGCGCGCCTGAACGCCATTGCCGTAGGGCTCGAGGCCAGGGGCATTCCCGCGCTGCACCTAGGCAGCCTCTTCGAGAGGCCGGAAATCAAGGATCTCTTGGCCTTGCTGTCGCTCGCAACCGACCCGCGGGCGGCCGCGATGGTGCGGGTGGCAACCATGGCTCGCCACCAAATGCCGCTGCAGGATGTCATGCGAGTCATCGAGCACCTGCGAGCGGCGAATCCAGCTTCCCTGGCATGGTCGGCAATACATGCGGAGGTGGACGGCCTGGCAGATGGCAGTCGAGAGGCGCTTGCTCGCCTGTCCCCACTTTTTGCGGGCGTGAACGCGTCAACGAACCCATGGACGTTGCTTGCTGGATGGACGATCGATGGTCTAGAAATCGCTAAGACGCTTTATCGGACTGGTGATGCGCAGAGTCGCATGAAGGGTCTGGCGATCTGGCAGTTCCTGAACTTCTGCCGCCGGCAGCCAAGAGGGCAGGGGATACCAGTGCTTCGGCTGCTTGATCGCATCCGGCGCTTGGCGCTGCTCTCAGAGGATCGTGGATTGAGCCAGCTGCCCCGGAGCGCCGAGAACATTGACGCAGTGCGCCTGATGACCATCCATGGGAGCAAGGGGCTGGAGTTCGAGGTCGTTCACTTGCCTGGCATGGTGACTTCCGGCTTGCCTCGCAACAATGTGCCGCCACGGTGTCCTCCACCAGATGGTCTGATCCATGGTTCGGAGGGGCTTACCGGCATTGAGGCCGTGAAGGCCGGCCACGATGAGGAAGAAGAGTGCTTGTTTTTCGTGGCGCTCTCGCGGGCGCGCAACAGGCTTCAGTTGTATGCCTACGCGAGACAGGCTGATGGGCGTGCGCGCAGCCCTTCCAGGTTCGTAGCCCCGATCGAGCGACTCCTTGCCCATCCTGCTCACGTGCCGTTGCGGGCCGGTCCGACCTTGACGGGCGTGCCCCTGTCCATCACGTGGCAAGGGCGCCCTCAATGGACTGACATCCAGGTCAACCTCTTCGAGCGTTGCCCGCGCCGCTTTCTGTACACGCACGTGCTGAAGCTCGGTGGTCGGCGAACCGAAACGGCGTTCATGAAGATGCACAACGTCGTGAGCGAGGTGTTCGAGTGGCTGAAGCGCGAGCACGAGACGACGAGTCCCACGATCGACGAGCTGGCGGCGCGCTTCGAAGAAGCTTGGCGCTCCAGGGGGGTGACGGAGCATGGATACGCGGAAGACTACCGGCGCATCGGCAAGCGGCTCGTCGAGTTTCTCATCGAGAGCCGCAGCCGAGGCGTATCCGCGCCGGCGCCTCCGATTTCGTTGCGTTGGGCGGAGGGCGAGATACTGGTCAGCCCCGATGGCGTTGCTCACGTTGACGGTGGATCGGTCACGGTGCGACGCGTCAAGACGGGCAAGCAGCGCTCGAACGCCTTCGATGACATCGAGTACACGGTGCTTCATCTTGCTGCCGTTCAAGCCTACGGCCCGCATGCGCAAGTCGAGGTGACCTACCTGACCAGCGAAACCATCCAGCCGATGAAAATCTCGTCGCGTAAGCTGGAGTCCAGGCGCGAGAAGCTGCAGTCCTTCCTTCAAGCGATGCGGGCCGGACAGTTCCCTGCGAAGCCCGAGGCGCGCAGCTGTCCGCGCTGTCCGAGCTTCTTCCTTTGCGGCGATTTGCCGGGAGGGGCGTGGGAGCAAGAAAAACTTTGACCAGCCTTTCCGGTCTGGGTTTGTCTTGCGATTGACTGAGTAAGGGGCAACAGAAAACCTGCAATCCCGCAGGCGATGGCTCCCCCAGAAAGGTGATCAATATGCAAACCCAAACCCACGGCGGCGATGACTGCTCTGATGTCGAGGATGTCGCGGCCGCAATCCGCGAAGGTCGCAGCCTGCGCCCGGCGGCGTTCTACCGGATTGTCGTCCTGGACGACCAACTCAGCGAGCGCCACGTCGATCTCACCGATCCGGTGCCGACCGCGCGCCAGATCCTCCAGGCCGTCGGCTTCCGCCCGGGCGATGGCTACAGCGTCTATGCGATCCTGACCTCCGGCGAGTTCGAGGACCTGCGTCTTGACGAATCCTACGATCTGCGCGGCCGCGGCGCGGAGCGCTTCGTCATCTTTCAGACCGACCGCGCGTTCAAGTTCACGATCGACGACCGGCACCTGGAGTGGGGCAAGCCCAGCATCAGCGGCCGCGTGCTCAAGGCGCTCGCCGGCGTCCCGCCGGAGACCTACGACGTCTATCTCGAAGTGCGCGGCGGGGGCCAGGACATCCTGATCCGCGACGGCGACCTGATCGACCTGAGCAAGCCGGGCATCGAGCGCTTCATCACGCTGATCCGCGACACCACGGAAGGGCTCCTTGCCCTGCCCGAAGCGGACCAGCGCTATCTGAGCAGCCACGGGGTAGTCTTCGAGATGGTGAGCGACGGTACGCACACGGGTGTCGTCTTCAAGCAGCTGCCGCTACCCGCCGGAAAGTTCAACCACGGCGCAGCCGACGTACTCGTCCTCCTGCCGTCTGGTTATCCCGATGTCGCGCCCGACATGTTCTATTGCGACCCCTGGCTGACGTTGCAAAGCGTGGGGCGCTATCCGACCTGCGCCGACCAGCCCCACGCGTTCCAAGGCCGCAACTGGCAGCGCTGGTCGCGCCACAACACGGCCTGGCGGCCCGGCATCGACGGCCTGCACACCATACTCAAGCGGATCGAGCACGCCCTGGCGGAGGCGAAGTGATGTCGCCGGCTGCTCTGGACATTGTCCTGCTGGAGCCGCACGAGGCGGCCTTGCGCTCGCTTCTGAGAAGGGACGACGGGTCTGAGGCGTCCGCCTATGTGCTGTTCGGCAGGGCAGATATCCCCTCAGACCCGTGGTCCGGTCTGCCCCGCACCAGGCTGATCTCGCACGAGGTCGTCCCCGTCGCGGCCGATGAGATGGTTTCGGCCTCCCCGGTCCACGTCACGTGGTCCACCCGGGGCTTCATGCATGTTCTCGGCGGCGCGAAGGAGCGTAGTCTGGTCGCGGGCTTGGTGCACACGCATCCGAACGCGGCAGCGTTCTTCTCCGACCAGGATGATCGAAACGAGGCGGAGCTTGCGCGAACAACGTTCATCAAGGGCGTTTCCGGCTTGGCCAGCATCGTGCTCGGCCACGAGGGCGCTATTGCGGGCAGGCTCTGGATTGCACCCGGCGAGACGGTCATGGCGTCATCGATCTCGCTAGTAGGCGGCCAGATCAAGGTCGCTCGCGCAGATGACGCGGCTGACGAAGATCAATTCCTGACGCGGCAGGCTGTACTGTTCGGCAGGGGGTTCAATCCAATCGTCCGAGGGCTGCGGATCGGTGTCGTGGGCTGCGGCGGTACGGGAAGTGCTGTAGCGATGCTTCTGGCGCGGTTGGGCGTTGGTTTTCTCGGGCTGGTGGACAACGACATCATCGATGTGACCAACCTCAACCGTGTGCATGGCTCGCGCGCTGCAGACGTGGCCGCTGGCCTCGCCAAGGTAGACATCCTTGCGCGCGAGATTCGCGCGGCGGGCCTTGGCACCCAAGTGGTCACCAAGAAGCAGTGGGTCGGCCATCCTGATCTACGCGACTTGCTACGCTCCTGCGATGTGGTGTTCGGTTGTACCGATGACCATCAGGGACGCCTGACGCTGAATCGGCTGGCGCACTACTACGGCATTCCCTTGATCGATGTTGGTCTGCGCATGCGCGCGGCACGCAGCGGCGCGGACTACGATATGACGGGGCGTGTATCGACGATTCGCCCCGGCAATCCATGCCTCATGTGTCTGGAGGTGGTCGATTCGCGCCGCGCTGCGGCCGAAGGGCTTCGGCGCAGTGACCCGGCCGAGTTCCAGCGGCGCAAGGCAGAAGCCTATGTGGACGGCGGCGGCGACCCTGCACCCGCCGTGGTCACGTTCACCACGGCCATTGCCTGCGCGGCCGTCGATGAACTGATTCAGGGGCTGACCAGTTTCCGCGGCCGCCAGGGCATGACGCACAACAGGATTCGCCGCTTCGACCGGGTGGAGGATCGGGCCATGACCTGCCGGCCGATCTCTTCTTGCCCGGTATGTGCCAGCCAGGCGAGTTGGGGGCGCGGCGATGTCAATCCTTTTCTCGGCGTGATCGGCTGACCATGAAACGACTAATGGCGCGAGTGCTGCGTCGGTTCGGATGGCTGCGCTACGATCTACTCGTTTCCCGGATCCCTCAACATCCAGGCAAGAGTCCGGTGCCGCCTGGCGAGTTGTGGCTGGTCATTGACTGCGGCGTCAAGAAGTGGGCGTGCATGAGCTGCCCTGGAGGTTGCGGAGTGCAGATCTCGCTTTCACTTAACTCCGATCGACGGCCCCGTTGGTCTGTCGAAACAGACTTCTGGGGCCGGCCCACCGTGTCGCCCTCCATCCACCAGCATCGGGCATGCACCTGTCACTTCTGGGTGAAGAATGGCTTGATTGAGTGGTTTAGGTAGGAAGCGCCGGCGCCAAATCAATCTCAGAAACGCGCGTCGTCGCGCGTTTGACCACACATCGGTCGCCCTCCGATGCAGACTGCTTTACTCGGCACGTTTGCGCAGGCGGCAGCAGTGCATGCGTGGTCCCTGTCGCCCACAAGCCTGCCGGAGGTCTGGTCGAATCCCGGGGTAATTCAGTCCTTGTCGAGGCCTTTCTGTGGCGCAGATACCGGCTTGAAGCTATTCGACTCAGCCTCGCCACCTGATCGCGCACTTAGGGGCGCCGTCAATCAGTGAGTGGGCAGGAACTGATGACCGCAACCAGCCTTAACCGGCCCGATAGGTTTGACCGACGAACGACTCCTGATGGCCGGGTGCGTGAGGTCACGAACGGCAGCTTCGGAGCAGCGAAACTCGTGGAATCCCTGGGTACCTGACCGGCAGCTTTGCGGAAGTCGCAACGACCGCTCGGGGTCGATACTTCCAGTTGGCAGGATGGAGAAGCCGCCGTTCGCCGTCTCCCGGCGCTCGAACGGCAGGTGACCGGCACATTGTTGCCTGACTGCGCCATAAAGCCACCGGCAGCTGAGGCCGAGTTGCTTCCGTTGGCCATCCGGCAAGTTTCGGAGTTATGCGGCCTCTTGAACATACTTGCTCCAGGCATATCAACCGCCGGTCATTGCCGATCCGAGACCTCCAGCCTCCTGCTGGAACGCGGCGAACTGGCTGCGACCGTATTCACCCGACCGGGCAAGGACGGCCGGGAGAGTGAGACTGGCACTGCTGGTATTGCTTACACTGCAATCGGTCACTGTGAGCACAGCCCGCTGCGCTCGCGGATCTCCGACTGCCCGACTCACAGGGTAAGCCTCCATCGTGCCGACTGAATACTCACCTGCAAGCGCCCGACCAAGCTGAGCAGGGTATTCAGTATCGACTATCGCATCAGGCCTGACCTAGAGTGCAAATACTGTACATCCGTGACGGAGACGCCGATGCACATCACACGCGCGTTCAAGAACGGCAATTCGCAAGCCGTTCGCATTCCCGCCGATTTGGCCTATGAGCGCACCGACATCGACCTTGAGATCGAGCGCGAGGGCGATGAAATCCGGATTCGGCCCGCCCGACGCACGTTGGCCGGTGTGCTCACCAAGTTTGCCCAGTTCTCCCCTAACTTCATGGCTGAAGGACGCGGCGATCAGGAGCAGCCCGAGAACGGTGAGCAGCAAAGAGACGATGTAGTAGCCGATTGACGATCAACTCCGGCACCGTATTCCGTTTGGGCACGGCGCGCATGATGTCGCCGGGCGTTCCTGCAATGTGGCGCTTTGCGTCAAGCGTTTCCCGAGGGTTGAGGTATCCAGTTCAGTTGCGTGAGGTCATGAACGAGCGAGAGCCGGGCCGCAAACCGTTCCTTCTGCCGAGAAGGCGGTCAAGCGTGTTCTCTGCGTCTCGGTACATCACCAAGCTGCGGCTCGCTGCTCATGAGGAGCGCAAGGTGGCGAGCGCTTTCGCGTTGGATCAGCGCGCGCAGGGCCTCCTTCACCAACTCGGACTTCTTGGTGATTCCCGTCAGTGCTTGGGCTTTGATGAAAAGCTCGTCGTCCAGCGCGAGGGTGGTGCGCATCGAGGGTATCCGGCAAGTAGGGGGGGGAGCGAAGAAGTGTAGCGGTGAAGGCGGTAGCGGGCGTCGGGTTGGATGTGATGATTTGTGAGCTTGGTGTGCGCCCTAGGATTCTGGCTGTCATGTGTTCGCTCTGCATCTTTTGGCGTAGCGTCCGGCAGACTGGGCCTCACCTACTCGCTGCGCTAGGTTTGGCAAGGCAGAGTGGGCTCGATTGCTATCGCTGCGCTGATCCGTTCGGGCTCACAAGAGGTTTCTTGGGGTCCTGCGCCTGATGTCAGAGGCAGATGAGTTGTGGCCCGGAAGGGGGCGAAGCCTCCGCGCTTTCTTCATGGTGAGCTTGTCCTAACCTGATGAGCGGCGGTTGAGGGGCATCCGCCTGCGTACTCGCCTGACGGCGGTGCGGCCGTGATCGGCAGTGGTGACTGGCGTCGGGGCTCGCTTGGCGGGTTGGTGCTCTACAGCGTGGGCATCGATTGGGTGGCTGTTACGACGTCCATTGCGTACGCTGGGTGATCGGATCGAATGATGACTGAGCAGGCAGACCTCTTTCCGTGGGCACCTGTCCTCGATTGGCTACCGGACGAGACGCTATTCAGCCTCGTCAGCCGCATCCATGTTCTCTGGGGATCACCGGATGCTGGGCGTACGGCCTCGTTGCTGTTCGGCGACCGCCGTCGTGGCACGCAGCACGATCTGCCAGGGCACCTCGGAGACTTTGCCTCGCGCACGGGTGGGCGCCTTGGAAATGCGCACGAACTCGCGCGTGAGCGGACACTGCTGGCGTTCTACCGACACTTCATGTCCGATCGAGCCGAGCTGGCCGCCGTGGAGGATATGGCCACTGGGAGCATCGCCCATCTCAAGTTTCGAATGGGGTTGCTCACCAGCAGGTTTCGTGCGAATCACCCCCTCAAGGCCTGTGTCGCCTGCATGGCGCGAGACATCCAAGAGCATGGCTGGGCCTACTGGCATACGAGGCACCAACATCCAGGGGTGTGGTGGTGTCCGGACCACGGTGCTTTTCTGCGCCAGAGCAAGCTGAAGTCCACGGGTGTCGAGCGGTTCCGATGGACTCTCCCGCGCGAGGATCTGCTGATGCCTGTTCCTCCGAGCGTCGCCCAGCAGGCCGAGCGAATCGAGTCATCGTCAGCCCGACTCGAGCAACTCATCCGAGGCTTGGTCGGGTCCGGGCAGGATTACAGGCTTGATGTTGCGCGCCTGAAGCAGTGCTATCGACGGCAGTTTTCGGAGCGCGGCTGGAGCACCGCTGGTGGGAGCATTCGGTGGTCAGGGCTCTTGCGCGACTATCTTGACTGCGTGGAGCCATTTCGGCAGTTGCCGGAGTTGAACGCTCTGCCTTCAACCGAGAAAGAAGCCTACTTACGGCTGGAGCGAATATTCAGCTCATCACGTTCAGGGGGGCATCCACTCTGGCACCTGACGGTCGTGAGTTGGCTTTTCGGAAACGCGCAGTCATTTCTCACGGCCTACGCCTCAAGTGAAACGGACCTGCAGGTGGCGCGGAACGCGAGCATCCGCGGTGCATCCGAATTGGAGGGAGACCCGCGAAGGGAGCGCTTGATCTCCATTCTTCACTCAGCGGGCGCTTCGGTGAGCGAGGCAGCACGATCAATTGGCGTCGACGTCACGACTGCCATGGTGTGGGCCGCTACTGCAGGCTATACGGTCAAGAAACGTCCGAAGAAGCTGCAGCCTGGAATGCGAAAGCACCTCGTTGAGCTGCTGGAGCGTGGGGAAGAGAAGCTCTCGGCCGCGGCTGCGACCGGCGTGTCCGTCGAATCCGTCACCCGAATGCTCTTCACCGAGATTGGCCTCCATGAACGATGGAGGCAGGCACGCCTGCGCCGGGCTCGGGATGAGCATCGCCGGTGTTGGCAGCGCCTGCTTGGCGATTATGGTGGAAGTGGCGTGAAAGTCATGCGTGGCCTGGCACCTGCAACCTGCGCGTGGCTGTACCGAAACGATCGTGAATGGCTCCAGGCTCATACGCCCGCACCCGTGTCGCGGGCGAGCAATGTCGGTGGAGGCTCGATTTGGCTCCGGCGGGACGCGGACCTGAGCGCCGCTGTTAGCAGGGCTGCCGTTGAGCTTGCATCTCATCGTGATCGACAGCGAGTCCTGCTGTGGGAACTCTATCAAGCGGTCCCCGCGCTTAAACCCAAGCTGCGTGTGCTTGACCGCCTTCCCCGTACCCGCAAAGTCATCGAGCACGTACTCGCATGGCGGGCACCGCAAGGTGCTTTGGGAGACTTGATCGGCTACTGACGCGGTCCCCCGTCAGGGGATTGCGAATCCCGGGCTGTTTGTTGATCGAGTGGCGTCCGTTGAACAAGTGCTCAGTCCTAGATTCGAGCAAGAAGCTTGGCGCCGACGTGCACTTGTGGACTAGTATGCGTTTATGCGTAAAACTGAGGTGCCCTACGTTTTCCGCCTTCCAAGCGGTCGTCCTCATGCTGCCATTTCTTGCTGATCCTGTCGTTCGATCCAGTTCTGCAAGAACGTGG